>NZ_JANPEO010000404.1:0-3127 GCF_031422975.1 Nocardioides sp.
CCGGTGAAGTACATCGTCACGCCGGCCTTCTCGGCCGCCTCGATGACCTCGTCGTCACGCATGGAGCCACCGGGCTGGACGATCGCCGTCACCCCACCGTCGATCAGCACCTGCGCACCGTCGGCGAAGGGGAAGAACGCGTCGGAGGCGGCGACCGAGCCGGCCGCCCGCTCGCCCGCGCGCTCGACGGCGAGCCGGCAGGAGTCGACCCGGTTGACCTGGCCCATCCCGACCCCGACGGATGCGCCCTCGCGTGCCAGCAGGATCGCGTTGGACTTCACCGCACGGCACGCCTTCCAGGCGAAGGCGAGGTCGGCGAGCAGCTCCGGCGAGGCGGCGTCGCCCGTGGCCAGCGTCCAGGTCGACGGGTCGTCGCCCTCGGCGTCCACGTCGTCGCGCGCCTGCAGCAGCAGGCCACCCGAGATCGGTCGAGTCTCGGCACCACCTCGGGTGGCGGGAGCGCACTGGAGGATCCGGATGTTCTTGCCACCTCTGGGCAGCGACTGCAGCACCTCGACCGCGCCGGTGTCGTAGCCGGGCGCGACGATGGCCTCGGTGAACGTCTCACGCAGCTGCTCGGCCATGGCGACCGAGACCGGACGGTTGACCGCGATCACGCCGCCGAACGCCGAGACGGGGTCGCAGGCGTGCGCGCGGCGGTGCGCCTCGGCCACGTCGCCGCCGACGGCGATGCCGCACGGGTTGGCGTGCTTGATGATCGCGACGGCCGGCTCGTCGAAGGTGTAGGACGCGCGGCGAGCAGCGTCCGCGTCGACATAGTTGTTGTACGACATCTCCTTGCCGTGCAGCTGCGTTGCCTGCGCGATGCCGGGCTCGGGGACGAACCCGTTGACGTAGAGGGCGGCCGGCTGGTGCGGGTTCTCGCCGTAGCGCAGGGTGGTTTCCTTGGTCCAGGTCGCGCCCATCCAGGCCGGGAAGCCACTGCCCTGGCTGGTGTCGGTGAGCACGTTGCCCATCCACGACGCCACGTGCACGTCGTACGTCGCCGTGTGCACGAATGCCTCGGCAGCCAGTGCCTTCCGCTCGGCCAGGGTGAAGCCACCGGCGGCGACGGCGGCCAGCACGTCGGCGTACCTCTGCGGAGAGGTGACGATGGCGACGGACGGGTGGTTCTTGGCGGCCGCTCGCACCATCGACGGTCCGCCGATGTCGATCTGCTCGACGCACTCGTCGGGCGAGGCACCGGACGCGACCGTGGCCGTGAACGGATACAGGTTCGAGACGACCAGGTCGAACGGCTCGACGCCCAGGTCCGCGAGCTGCTGGACGTGCGTGTCGAGACGACGGTCGGCCAGGATGCCGGCGTGCACGCGCGGGTGCAGGGTCTTGACCCGGCCGTCGAGGCACTCCGGGAAGCCGGTCAGGTCCTCGACCGTGGTGACCGGGAGTCCGAGCTCTGCGATCAGCTTGGCCGAGCCTCCGGTGGAGACGAGCTCGACGCCGGCATCGTGCAGACCCCGGACGAGATCGGCGAGCCCGGCCTTGTCGTAGACGGAGACGAGAGCGCGCTTGATCGGGATCTGGTCGTGGAGACGTTCGGACACGGGGCTGCTCCCAAAATTGCTGCGGAGGGGAGCACCCAGGCGTTCGATGCTCCCTGGCTTCACTCCCTGGTGGTCACCCACCTGCGCCAGTCGTGTGGCGTCAGCCTAGTCGACCGGATCGCGGAGCAGTCAGCCGAGTCGCACGCGACGTCCGTCCAGTTCCCACCCTTCGCTGGCCATCAGCCCGATCGTGTCGACGAGCATCGTGCGCTCGGCGAGCTTGATCCGCTCGTGCAGGGTCTCGGTCGTGTCGTCGTCCAGCACCGGCACCACGGTCTGGGCGATGATCGGGCCACTGTCGACGCCCCCGTCCACGATGAACAGCGTCGCCCCGGTGACCTTGACGCCGTAGGCCAGGGCGTCCGCCGGGCCGTGCATTCCGGGGAACGACGGGCAGAGCGCCGGGTGGGTGTTGACCGTGGTGTGGCGGGCCAGGAAGTCCTCGGAGAGCAGCTTCATGAAACCGGCCGAGACGACCAGGTCCGGCTCGAAACCGGCGACGGTGTCGGCCAGGGCGCGGTCCCACTGCTCACGGCTGGCGAACTGCGAGACCTGCTTGACGAAGGTCGGGATGCCCGCCCGATCGGCGCGGGCGAGTGCCTCGATGTCGTCCCGGTCGGCACCGACGGCCACGATCTTCGCGCCGTACGCCGGGTCCGCACACGCATCGATCAGGGCCTGCAGGTTGGTCCCGGCACCCGAGACGAGGACGACAAGGCTGGTGGTCACTCAGCGGAGTGTAGAACTACTCGGCGCTGCCCCGGCGCTGATACCAGGCCATGACCAGGGCGCCGACGAGGCCACCGAGACCGAACGCCGTGATGGCGGCGACCAGCACATCGGGCACGAACGGGCCGATGTGGCGCATCCGGCCGGGCCCGACCGCGCCGCCGGCGACGGAGGCGAGCACGGCGAAGGCGACGCCGGCCGCGATCCCGCCCCCGCAGCCGCGCAGCGCGGCCTCCAGCCAGGTGGTCGCCGGGTGACGACGCTGCCACCACATGGTGGCGAGCGCGGCCACCAGCGGCGGCAGCCAGACCAGCGACGAGACCAGCACACCGGGGGCACCCGGGTCGGGCAGCGACGCCAGCACCGCGAACAGCGGGAGCGGTCCCAGCACCACGACACCGGGCGAGACGAGGGTGTGCGCGCCGACCGCGAAGCCGGGGCCGAGCAGGAACGAGCCGGAGAACAGGGTCGCGTTGGGCAGGAAGCCGCCGTTGGCGATGGCATACACCGTGCCCTCGCCCACACCGAGGTGGAGCTGGCCCATCATGGTGGCGACCGCTGCGACGCCCAGGGCCAGCGAGACCAGGAGCACGGCGCCCGAGACGGCGAGGAAGGCAGTGAGGATCGCGATCGCCGTGGCCGCACCCTGACGGACGACCTGGGGCACGAAGGTCGCCCAGATCGCCGCGCGGCCGGAGCCGATCGCAATGGCCGGTGCGGCGAAGACCACCGACATCGCCAGGCTCCACAGCACGACCCGAGGCACGCTCAGCGAGGTGTCTGCCCCCGCCGCGAGGGTGGCCACCACGACCGCCACCACGACATAGCCGACG
>NZ_JANPEO010000405.1:0-6620 GCF_031422975.1 Nocardioides sp.
GCCCGGACCGTGCTCCCACAGGCGGGTGCGTTCCTCGGCCAGCGACGGCAGCGCGGTCGGCTCCGGGTGGTGCCACATCAGGGCGCGTCGCTGCTGGTCCGCGGCCGTGCGCGCGACCTTGCGGATGTTGGCGAGGTAACGGAGGTATTCGGTCCGGGAGCCGGTGACCTGCTGTGCACGCTGCTTACGCTGCCGGTCGATCTGGACGACGATGAAGCCGACCGTGGCGAAGAGGAACATGCCGGCGGCGAGGAAGCTGCGTGTGCGGTTGCCGCCGCCCCCCATGGTTGCGACCAGGACGATGGAGCCGAGGCTGCCGAGCATCGGGATCGCGTTCATCAGCACGCCGCTGGCGCCCTCGTTCTCCTGGAGCTCCGGCGGGGGCTGGAGGACGATCTGACCGCGCGGCATCTCCGGTTCGTCGAGCCGCTGCCCGCCTCGCAGTGCAGTGCTCACGCGTGTTCCCCCTAGCGGTGCCCGGACCTTCGCCATGATGATAGGTGGGGCACGGACGACCTACTACCCTGCACAGCGTCGCCCGTTCTCTGGCAGGTCGATGATGCACAGGCGAGGGGGAGCAGTGTCCGGAGTGGTCTCCGAGGTGAGTCCCACCTCCGGCTCTGCCGCGACCATCGCGATCAGCGTGCACGGTCCGGTCGGTGTGCTCGACCTCGTGGTGCCGATCGGTGCCACCCCCGTCGACGTCGGTCGCGCCTACGCCGACCAGGCCGGGATGACCGCGATCCCGTTGCTCCAGACCCCGCTCGGCGAACACCTGCGCGCCGACCGCGCGCTCGCCGAGATGGGTGTCGAGTCCGGCGCCGTGCTCATCGCCGCGACCGGCGTACGCCGCGCCAGGCCCAGTCAGGACGACGGCACCCGGTCCGACCACATCGCCGAGACTCCTCAGGTCGCAGGCGTGGCGATGGCGCTCGCGGCGGGCGTCGCCGGCCTCTCCGCGTGGTACGCCGCACTGTCGGGCAATGACTGGCTGCGGACCGCCACCGTGGGGGTCCTGATGGCGTGCGCCCTCACCGCCGCACTCCCGTGGGGGCGCCACGCCCGGCAACGCACCGCCGGGGCGCCGGCCTTCGCGGCGGCCGCTGCCTTCGCCGCCTTCTTCGAGCCCGGTGACCACCTCCTGGCCGCGGTCGTGGCCGTCGGCGCACTGGCGGCTGCGCTGACCGCGGCCATCACCCGGGCCATCGCTGCCGATCGCGACCAGGTCCTGACGGTGTGGATCGTCGTCGGCTGCCTGGTCTTCGCGGTGTGCGCGATCAGCCCGCTGATGGAGTGGAGCGACCGGGTCTCCTGGGCCGTCCTGATCGTGTTGGCGATGCTCGGTGCGCGGTTTGCGCCGTCGCTCGCCATCGACGTACCCGACGAGGCTCTGCTCGACCTCGACCGGCTGGCCGTGACGGCGTGGTCGGCCCGCGACACGTCGAGCGGCCGTCGTGGCCGCCTCGTGATCCCTGAGTCGGCGATGCGCCGACTGGTCGCCGGCGCGACCCGCACCGTCACTGCCTCCTGCGCCGCGATCTTGCTGATCACCCTGATCGCGACGCCGTTGCTGCTGGGCACCGCGACCATCGACCTCGACCGGATCGGTGCCAGGTGTCTGACGCTCTTCGCCGGCGCGGCCATCGTGCTGGCGGCCCGGCAGTATCGCCACGCGGCAGCGCGGCGACTGCTGCGCGCGGCCGGACTGGCGAGCTGGGTGTGGTTGATCGCCTTTGAGATCGGTGACCTGCCGGCCACGTGGACGACCTGGGGCCTGGTGGTCGTCACGGTGCTCGGCGTCATCAGCCTGGCCGCAGGGGTCGCAACCGGCCGAGGTTGGCGCTCGGTGTGGTGGTCGCGCAAGGCCGAGGTGGCCGAGGGCCTCGCCGGCACGTTGGCCCTGGCATCGACTGTTGTCGCATCCGGCCTCTTCCGCGCCCTGTGGGAAATGACTTCGTGAGGTTTAGCCCCCGAGCGCTCGGGTACATCGATGACAGCGCGGGGGGCCGGGACGTCTCCCCGAGTGGACGGCTCGAAGCATCGGGCGTGATCCATCAAGAGCATCAACACTTCAGAGCACGACCACACAAAGTGAACTCTGCCGGGACGCACCCGCGGAGGGGGAAGGATTGAGATGAGCAACCTCAGCCAGACAGAGAAGGCGCTCTCCAAGGGAGCCGAGTTCGTCAACACGGCACGCGGAGACGTCAAGGGCAAGTGCAACACGCTCAGCGACCGCGTCGGCGACATGATGTCCGGATGGGGCGGCCAGGGCGCTTCCTCCTTCGGAAACCTGATGATCGCCTGGCAGGACAAGCAGGAGACGATCCTCAAGGCCATGGACCAGCTGGCGTCCTCCATGCAGGAGACCGAGAAGGACAACGTCTCGACCGACCAGTCGCAGTCCGACGCCCACCTCAACCTGCAGAACCGCCTCGGCTGACCGCCGCGACCACCCCAGACCTAGAAGGAGACAGAGATGGCGTTCGACGGAATCAACGTAGAGCACGGCAAGCTTGACCAGGGCTCGTCCGATGTCATGGCCGCCGCCAAGGACATCCAGGCCCGCCTCGACAACCTCGAGGACGAGCTGAAGCCCCTCGCCAGCGACTGGACCGGTGCCGCCAAGGAGGCCTACCGCGAGGCGAAGGCCACGTGGGACAAGGCAATCGCCGACATGATCGTCCTGCTCGAGCAGGCAAGTGCCAACGTGGACACGTCCAACCAGGAGTACAAGGCCGCCGATTCTCGCGGTGCCGCCCGCTTCTGATCGGCATCACGACCAGCTCGGACTTCAGGCCGGTCGCCCTTCGGGGCGGCCGGCCTTGGCCGTGTGCGAGCCTGCGTCCGGCGCTCTGTCGCCCATATAGTCTGCTTCCCGATCGGCGCGCAGGCGACTCGAGCAGGCACGGAGCAGCGATGGCCGAACCACGAAGCACACGGGGGACCTAGACCATGAGCCAGACGACGCCCGTCGGATCCGGACTCGTCCGGGTGACCGTCGCCTCGGGCTCGCGACGTGTCGACCTCGTCCTTCCGGGCGCGGTGCCCGTTGCCGAGCTCGTGCCGGAGCTTGCGCGCAGCGTCGG
Organism: Nocardioides sp.; assembly: GCF_031422975.1. GTDB lineage: Bacteria > Actinomycetota > Actinomycetes > Propionibacteriales > Nocardioidaceae > Nocardioides. The sequence continues at coordinate 3,090 of NZ_JANPEO010000405.1, forward strand.
CATCCTCGACGCCAGCACCGTGTACGGCGGCTATCGGCTGGTCGCCCAGGACGGACGCCGGCTCGCAGGCGATGCCGGCCTGCTGATCCAGGGCATCGAGGACGGCGGCCTCCTCACCGTCACCGCGGGCATCGACGACGAGGCACCGCGCGTCTACGACGACATCGTCGAGGCGATGGCCGACGTGGTCGAGCACGAGCTCAAGCCCTGGGAGGCCTCCGCCGGACGGCGTACGGCGCTGGGTGCCGGCGGCCTGCTGCTCGGTCTCGGCGCCCTCGGGCTGCTCCTGCAGGGTGAGAGCACCATGGGCGGCCTGGCAGCCGCCACGGCTGCAGCTCTGCTGGTCGTCGGCGGGATCGTCCTCGCGCGTGGCCAGGACGAGCCCGAGGCCGGGGTCGCTATGGCGTTGCTGGCCGTGCTCTATGCCGGTGTCGCCGGACTCCTGCTCGCTCCCGGGGAGTTGGGCTCGTGGGGGTGGCCGTTGCCAGTGACGTTCTTCGGCGCCCCTCTCGCTGCTGCCGGGTCCGCGATGCTGCTGGTCGGCGTCGTCGCCGTGGTGGGCCTGCGCGAGGGGCGCTCGCTGGTCATCCCGGCGATCGTGGTCGGCGCGATGCTCACTGCCAGCGGGTTGCTGATGCAGGTCTCCGAGTTCGATCCCAGCGTCGTGTTCACCGTGCTGATGACGCTGGTGGTGCTGGCCGGCAGCATCTTCCCGTGGCTCGCGCTGGGCGTCACCGGGACGAAGGTCGACCAGATCTACTCCCTGCACGACATCACGGCCGACCCCGACGACATCGACCTCGTGCAGGTGGGCGCGGACGCCCGGGTGGCGCACGAGATCCTCCTCGCCGTCTCGGCAACGGTCGGCACCCTGCTCGTCCTGCTGGCTCCGCTCGCCGTCAGCCGTGGCGTGTTCGGCACCATCCTGGCCGCCGTGTGCTGCTTGGCCGTCATGTTCCGCACGCGCCAGTATCGCGCCGGCTCCGAGGTCCAGGCCGGACTGGTGTCCGGCATCCTCGGCCTCTTCTCGGTCGCGCTGTCGATGTTGCTGATCCACGACGGGTGGCGTGCCGGCGCCGCGGTCGCGCTCGCGGTCGTCGGCGCCGTACTCGTCGTGTCGACCCTGGTCCCGGCCCCACCGTCGGTGAGGCGCGGCAGGATCGGTGACGCGGTCGAGACCGCCACACTGTTGTCCCTGCTGCCGCTGATGGTCGTCGCCGCTGGTTTCTTCCAAGCGATCAAGGGCTGACACGTGGCAACGAAGAAGGACCTCGTCGAGGCCCACTCGTTCAGCAAGCGCCGCCTCGTCACCGCCTTCATCAGCGGCGCCCCCGGCGGCCGCGAGGTCGAGCCGGTGCGCCCGGGGCGCGTGCTGATCGGCGGCGTGGTCATCTCACTGCTGCTGCTGGCCGGCGCTGCCGTCGCCGGGTTCCTGATCGGTCGGCCCAACGCGCAGTGGCTCGAGGCCGGCAGCTTCGTCACCAGCAAGGACACCGGTGAGCAGTACGTCGTGCTCGAGGGCGGCGAGGACCCGGTGATCCGGCGCGTGCCCAACTACGTCTCGGCCCAGCTGCTGCTCGGCCAGTCGGACCTCACACCCTTCCAGGTGCGTGACAAGTACATCCGCGAGGTCACCCTCGGTGAGGACCTCGGCATCGACGACGCACCGGCCGGTCTGCCCGATCCCGATGGCCTGATCCAGGACGGTTGGACGGCGTGTACGGCGCCCGGTGCCGGAATCCAGGTCGCGGTCGACCGACAGCCGGCCGTCCAGGAGCTGAGCGGCTCCGCCTTCCTGGTGAGCAGCCGCGGCGTCTTGTCGTTGATCACCCCGGACGTCGCCGGCCAGGACGGCCGGGCCTACCGCTTCGAGCTGCCGCCCGACCCCACCGACGCAGGCACGATCGCGGACCGGCTGGGCTTCGGGGCGACCGAGCAGGCGCCCGAGGTCAGCGCTGACTGGCTCAACCTCTTCCCGCTGGGCCGGGCGCTGACGTTGGAGGCGTTCGGGGTCGCCGGGTCCGGCCAGCCGGCCGACTACCCCTCCGGCGTGGAGACCGATCTCTCGCGCTACCGCATCGGCGACCTGCTCACGACGCCCAACGGCAGTGCCTATCTCCTGGCCGACGACGGGCCGCAGCAGCTCAGCCCATTTGCCGCCACCATCTACGACGCGGTCGGCCCGGGGGCGCAGCCTCTCGACGGCGACCTGCGGGCTGGCCTGCAGTCCACGGAGTTCCCCGCCGAGTGGCCCGAGACGCTGCCCACCGCCGACCCGGCGCCGGAGTTGTGTGCGGTGCTGCACCCCGACTCCGGCGGTGCCTGGCGGGTCGCTCTCGCGGACGACCCGACCGGCGATGCGTCTGCCGAAGGACTCGCCGAGGGTCGCCACGACGTCGAGGTGCAACCCGCGGGCGGGGCCTATGTCCAGTCGGGCGCCGACGACGCGGCGACCGACGGCACCCCGTACGTCATCGACTCGGCGGGCTACAAGTACGAGCTCATCGGCGCCGAGGTGCCGGGCTACCTCGGCTACGGCGACACGCGTGCCCCGGTGGTGCCGAGCAGCTGGATGGACTTCTTCGAGGACAAGGTCGAGCTGTCGGTCAACTCGGCACGACGGGTGCCCGAGGACGCACCGGCGGACAGCACCGCCGGGGAGTCATGACGCGACGTAACGCCGCAGGTCTGCTGCTGGCCGGGCTAACCGGATCGATGCTGTCCCTCGTGGGGACCACGGCGTCGGTCGTGCTGCCGTCGGCGTACGCCGCAGAAGACGCCGTCTGCGGGGAGACGGTGCTGCCGGAGACCGAGGTGCTGGCCGGCAGCAAGGCGAAAGCCAACCCGCCGCTGGAGCGGATGCACGTGCCGCAGGCGCTGGCGGTCACCGACGGCCGCGGCGTGAAGGTCGCAGTCCTCGACAGCGGCATCCAGCCCGGCCTGGGCATCAGTCAGAGCGGCGCGTCGCTGGTGCTGGCCGGGCTGTCGCGCGTCCTGCTCTCCGGCCACGGCACCATCGTCGGCAGCCTCATCTCCGGGACCGACGGGGTGGCTCCGGGCGCCCAGGTGATCGACGTCCGCGTCTTCGACACCGCCGACGCCGACGTGTCGCAAGGAGAGAAGGCCGTCACCTCCCAGGGCATCGCCGACGGGATCCGCCAGGCCATCGCGCTGCACCGGACCAACCCGTTCCAGGTCGTCAACATCTCGTTGTCCGTCGGGACCGACGACCCCACGCTCAGGCAGGCGGTCAAGGACCTGCTCAAGCTCGACGTGGTCGTGGTCGCCTCCGCCGGCAATGCGGACCCGGATGCGCCCGAGAGCTTCGAGGGCACGGCCGACAACGACGCCGAGGTCTACCCCGGCGACTACCCGGGCGTGCTGGCGGTGAGTGCGGCCCCACCGCCCGGCGGCGCCTCGATCGGCTCCGTGGTCCCCAACCAGGACACGGACGTCGCGGCGCCCACCCTCGGGGCGATCTCGGTCAATGCCAACGGCCAACGCTGCGCGATCGACCAGGTGATGGCCGAC
>NZ_JANPEO010000406.1:0-2025 GCF_031422975.1 Nocardioides sp.
GCGACTCGGCGGTGACGTCCTCCGCGACCACCCACCGCGCGGCCGGGAGGGTCTCGTCGGAGTCGTCCGAGAGCCACGGCTCGTCGGTGGACCAATCACCCCACGGCTGGTCGACCTGCTCGCCCAGGAAGCCCCAGACGAACCAGCGCCGCTCCATGTGCAGGACGTGGCTGAGCAGCTCCAGCGGCGTCCACCCTGACGGCACCCGCGAGGTGCGCTGGTCGGCGTACGACAAGGACAGCACCTTCGCCGCGAGGTCACCGCGCACCCAGTCCAGGTAGCCCGCCCAGCGTTCGGCGCCGGCCGATCCGCCCTTCGCGGGCTCGGCGAGGTTGCGCGCGACGCGCCCGTCCTGGCTCACGTGCCCTCGATCCGGTTGCCGTCCTCGTCCCAGTGGGCGGCGACCTTCTTCGATGGCTGGACCCGTGGCGGCTCGCCGGGCATCTTCGGGTGGTCGGGCGGGTAGTTCAGCTCGACCGGGTTGGCGTTCCAGAGATCCAGCAGCGGCTGGAGCGAGTGAGCGACGTCGTCGATCGTCTCCCACGGGTCGCCGTCGGAGGCCAGTCGCGACGGAACCGTGAACAGATTGAGGTCGGACGGCGAGGTGATCGTGGGCAGCTCGTCCCAGGCGACCGGCGTCGAGACGGGCGCACCGGGGATGGGGCGCAGCGAGTAGGCCGACGCGATGGTGCGGTCCCGCGTGTTCTGGTTGAAGTCCACGAAGATGCGCTCGCCACGCTCCTCCTTCCACCAGGCGATCGTCACGCCGGAGTCGCGTCTCTCCAGCTCGCGGCCGAAGGCGATCGCCGCGTGGCGTACGTCGCCGAACTCCCACCGAGGCTCGATCCGCACATAGACGTGGATGCCCCGGTTGCCCGAGGTCTTGGCAAAGCCGGTCATGCCGAGCTCGACCAGCAGCTCGCGAGCGACCCCGGCGACGCGGACCGCGTCGGAGAACGTCGTGCCCGGCTGCGGGTCCAGGTCGATGCGCAGCTCGTCCGGGTGGTCGACGTCGGCACGGCGTACGGGCCAGGGGTGGAAGGTCAGCGTGCCCATCTGGGCACACCACACGGGCACCGCGATCTCGGTCGGGCAGATCTCCTGCGCCGTACGCCCGGAGGGGAACGTGATCTCCACCGACTCGAGGTAGTCGGGAGCACCCTTGGGGACCCGCTTCTGGTAGAACGCGTCGGCGTCGCGGTCCTGAGGGCCGGTGGCGAGCTTCATGCCCGGGCGCACCCCGGAGGTCCATCTCTCCAGCGCCGTCGGTCGGTCGCGGAGGGCTCGCATCAGCCCCTCCTGGACCGACGTGAAGTACTCGGCGACCATCACCTTGGTGACCTCGGGCGTCGTCTCGGTCGCCTCGTAGATCACGCGGTCGGGCGAGGAGACGCGGACCTCACGGTCACCGGCCTGCACCATGACCGGCTTCGTTGCTGCCATGGCGCCCAACCTAGCGGCAGGCGCCCTCAGCTGACCTTGACGACGAGCTTGCCGAAGTTGTCGCCGCGCAGCATCCCGGCGAACGCGGAGGGCGCGTTCTCGAGCCCGTCGACGATGTCCTCGAGATAGCGCACCTTGCCGCTGCCGACCCACTCCCCCATGTCGCGCACGAAGTCGCGGCCGTGGCTGCCGGAGAACTCGGCCTGGATGAAACCGCGCACCGTCAGGCTCTGCGTGAGGATCTGCCCCATGAAGCCGGCCAGCCGGTCCGGACCCTCCGGCTGCGAGGTCAGGTTGTAGTTGGCGATCAGCCCGCACACCGGGATCCGCGCATAGGTGTTGAGGCGACGGCGTACGGCGTCGAAGACCGGGCCTCCGACGTTCTCGAAGTAGACGTCGATCCCGTCCGGGGTCGCCGCCGCGAGCTGCTCGACGAAGTCGGGGGCGCGGTGGTCGATCGCGGCGTCGAAGCCGAACTCCTCGGTGAGTGCGCGGACCTTGTCGGGACCGCCGGCGATACCGACGGCCCGGGCGCCCTTGAGGCGGGCGATCTGGCCCACGGCGCTGCCGACCGGTCCGGGG
>NZ_JANPEO010000407.1:0-2041 GCF_031422975.1 Nocardioides sp.
CCGAGGTCATAGCCCGCGACGTTCTTCACGACCCGGCCACCGGCCTTGGCCACGACACCGTCGGCGCGGACCACGGTGATGCCGATGAGGAGGTCGCGGGCGCTGCCGATGGCGACGCGGCGCGGGCCGCTCGTGTTGGCGGCGAGCAGTCCGCCGATGCTGGTGCTGGGGACGGTCTCGTCGAGGGCAAGGCGCTGGCCGGCGCCGGCCACGGCCTGCTGCACGTCGGCAAGACGCGTGCCGGCCTGCGCCGCGACGATCAGATCGCCGGCGGCATGGTCGATGACCTGGTCGAGCGCGCTCACGTCGAGCAGCACGTCGGCGCTCGACGGGGGCGCCCCCCACGACAGCTTGGTGCCACGCCCGCGCGGCACAACGCTCAGCCCGTGAGTCGCCGCCGCGCGGAGCACCTCGACCACCTGGGCGACGTCGGTGGGACGTGCCACGAGGCCCGGCGCGACCGTGTCGACGTGGTCGCCGGGAGTCGCGTCCTGGACGTCCGCGCAGGCCGAGGCGATCGACTCACGCGCCGATTGGTCGAGCGTGTGGGTGCTCATCAGAAGACCTCCCCCAGACCGGCGTCCTGGAGTGGGTGGGCGCCCTTGTGTCGACCGGGCACCTCACCGCACAGTCGCGGCGTCGGGAAGATCTTTCCAGGGTTGGAGATGTTCTGCGGGTCGAAGGCGCACCGAACCATCTGCATGGTGTCGAGGTCGTCGTCGGTGTACATCCGGGGCATGTACTTCGCCTTGTCCATGCCGACACCGTGCTCACCGGTGATCGAACCGCCGTGCTCGATGCAGAGGTCGAGGATCGCGCCGCTGACCCGCTCGGCGGCTTCGCCGGCCCCTTCGATCTCGTCGTCGAAGAGCACCAGCGGATGCAGGTTGCCGTCACCGGCGTGGAAGACGTTGGCCACCCGCACGCCCGAGGATCTCGAGAGCTCGGCGATGGCGGAGAGGACCTGTGGGAGCGCGGTACGAGGGATGACGCCGTCCTGGACGATGTAGTCGGGGCTGATCCGGCCCACCGCGGCGAACGCGGACTTGCGGCCCTTCCAGATCAGGGCGCGGTCGACGGGGTCGGTCGCGAGCCGCTGCTCGAACGCACCGTTCTCGGCGCACATGCGCTCGACCTCGGCGTACTCCTGCTCGACCTCGATCGCAGCGCCGTCCAGCTCGATGACCAGGACGGCGCCGGCGCCGGCCGGGTAGTTGCAGTGCACCGCGGCCTCGGCCGCCTCGATGGCGAGCGCGTCCATCATCTCGATCGCGGCGGGCACGATGCCGGCGGAGATGATCGCCGACGTGGCCGCGCCCGCCTGGTCGGTGGTCTCGAAACCGACCAGGATCGTGCGGACCTCCTCCGGCAGCCGCACCAGCCTCACCGTGGTCGAGGTGACGATGCCGAGCGTCCCTTCGGAGCCGACGACCGCGCCGAGCAGGTCGTAGCCGGGGCTGTCGGGCGCGTCGCTGCCGAGCGGGACAGTGTCACCCTCGGCGGTCACGAAGTCGGCGCCGAGGACGTGGTTGGTGGTGAAGCCGTACTTCAGACAGTGCGCTCCACCGGAGTTCTCCGCGACGTTGCCGCCGATCGAGCAGATCTGCTGGCTCGACGGGTCCGGCGCGTAGTAGTAGCCGTGCGGCGTCGCGGCCCGGGTGACGTCGAGGTTGATCACGCCAGGCTCCACCACGGCCCGCTGGTCCTCGGGTCGCATCGCGGTGATCGCGCGCATCCGGGAGGTCACGACCAGCACCCCGTCGGCGTGCGGCAGCGCGCCGCCGGACAGTCCGGTGCCCGAGCCGCGGGCGACGTAGGGGACGCCGTTCTCGGCGCAGGCGCGCACGACGGTGGCGAGCTGGCTGGCGTCCTCGGGGATGACGACGAGAGCCGGCGTGACCCGGTAGTGAGCCAACCCGTCGCACTCGTAGGTGCGCAGCCGGGCCCGGTCGGTGATCACGCCCTCATCGGGCAGGATCCGCCTGGCGATGTCGGCGACGGCCGCGATGTCGGTGCTCATGGTCCGCTCCCCCTCAGTCGG
>NZ_JANPEO010000408.1:0-1654 GCF_031422975.1 Nocardioides sp.
ACGAGCTGACCGCCCGGGTCACCCAGGCCGCGACCGACGAGCTCGCGGTCAACGACATCGAGCGGGCCTCGCGGCGCTCCCAGCGCTGGGTCGAGGACGAGTCGGCCGACGCGCTGGGCGAGGCCGCCGACGCGCTTGCCGAGGCGATCGAAGCCACCTCACCCGGCCGGATCGAGCGGCTCGCCGACCAGCTCGCGGAGGCGCTCGCGCTCGTTCGCGATGCCGCGCGCAAATGCCTCTCCGCGTTCCCCAAGGACACCCCGTCCGCCGACGGAGACGCGGGCCGCACCCAGGCCAAGGGCATGGTCCAGGACGTCTTCGTCAACGCGGAGCGGATGGCGGCCAACCTCGAGAGCGACGTGCTGTGGCTCAACGAGGCGCGCGATCGCATCCCCGCTCGGCTGCACGTCGCGCCGCTCCAGGTGTGGGGGGCCGATGCGCGACAAGCTGCTCACCGACAAGACGGTCGTCTTCACCAGTGCGACGCTGATGCTCGGCGGCGACTTCAACGCGGTCGCCACCTCACTGGGGCTCAAGCCCGGCGAGCGTGATGCGCCGTCCCGCTCCGGCGACGTGTTGCCGTGGCGGGGGATCGACGTCGGCTCACCCTTCGACTACGGCCAGCAGGCGATCCTCTACGTCGCCCGCCACCTGCCGCCGCCGGGCCGCGACGGTCTCGGGAAGGCGCAGCTCGACGAGATCTGCGAGCTGGTGGATGCGGCCGGTGGGCGCACCCTCGGGCTGTTCTCGTCGCGCAGGGCGGCCGAGGCCGCCGCCGAGGTCGTGCGCGAGCGGCTGCCCCACCTGACCACGCTGGCCCAGGGTGACGCCCAGCTGCCCGAGCTCGCCAAGCAGTTCGTCGAGGACCCGCACACCTGCCTGTTCGGCACGCTGTCGCTGTGGCAGGGCCTCGACGTGCCGGGGGAGACGTGCCAGCTGGTGCTGATCGACCGGATCCCCTTCCCGCGGCCCGACGACCCGCTGATGTCGGCGCGACAGAAGGCCGCGGACAGAGCGGGTGGCAACGGCTTCATGCAGGTCGCCGCGACGCATGCCGCGCTGCTGCTGGCCCAGGGTTCCGGGCGGCTGATCCGCACCACGACGGACCGGGGCGTCGTCGCCGTACTCGACCCCAGGCTCGCCACCGCCCGCTACGGCTCGTTCCTCAAGGCGTCGCTGCCGCCGATGTGGACCACGACCGACCCGGCGCTGGTGCGCAAGGCGCTCTCGCGCCTCGCCGGCGACTGACCCGCCGGCGAGGCGCTGGCTACGGCAACCGTGAGGTGCCGTCGTAGCCGCCCTTGGGTGCCCCGACTCCGAAGAAGTCCGCCAGGGTGGGGGCCACGTCGAGCGTGCGCGCCTGCTCGGTGGCCGAGGCTCCCCGCGGAACGAGGGGATGTCCGCCGCCGATGAACCACGGGATGGGCCGAGTCGCGGGGTGCCCGTGGTTGCCGGGGATCGGGTTCGACCAGACGTCGGGGTCGGTGAAGCGCCAGCCGGCCCTGCAGTGGACCACCACGTCACCGCTGAGCGGACCCGTCCGCAGTGTCGGGTCGGTGAGCGGGTCGAGCGCCTCGAGCACGCCCGCGGTGGATCCGGCGAGCGAGATAATCCGAGCCACGGCGGCGCCTCGTGCGGCCGGGTCGCCGGTCCA
>NZ_JANPEO010000409.1:0-7403 GCF_031422975.1 Nocardioides sp.
CCACCGGTGCACAATGCACCCATGATGCGTGCCAGTCTCCTGACCCTCGTCGTCGCATTCATGCTCTCGGCCTGTGGCTCGGACACGACCGAGCCCGACGCGACGGCGTCGCCGACTGCGTCCGAGACCGCCACCGAGCAGGCAGCCCCCACGCAGCTGTCGTTCGGCGACGCGGAGTCAGTGACGTGGCAGCCGACCGCCGACGTGTCGGGCGAGCTGACGCTCCAGGTCGACAGGGTGCGGGCCGGCGACTTCGCGGACTTCGACGGCCTCGCCGGGTCCGGCATCACGCAGGACAACCAGCCCTTCTACGTCGACGCGCTGATCGTCAACCAGAGCGATCTCGACCTCGGTGGGCTCGACGTCCCTCTCTATCTCCAGGACTCCAACGGGACACTGAGTCCGCCGTGGGGGTTCGCTCGACCCTTCAAGCCGTGTGACTCCGGCCCGCTGCCGGTGCCGTTCGCAGCGGGCGACCGGGCGGACCTCTGCCTCGTCTTCTTCGGCTCGCCCGGCGCGGGCTTCGAGTCCGTCACCTTCCAGCCCACCCTCGACGCGGCTGCCGTCACCTGGACCGGTGAGGTCGCGGAGCCCGTGCTCGGCACCAAGCCGAGGAAGAAGCCTCGCTAGGGCCACTCGATGTCGGCATAGATGGCCGCATGGTCCGAGGCCTCGTCGACGTCGCGGGTCAGCGTGTCATAGACCTCCCACGCGTCCCGGGTGCCCGGCCCGCGGTAGACGCCCATGCGGAAGACGCCTCCGCCGGTGGCCAGGGCGAAGAGCGCCGGCGACAACAGGACGTAGTCGATCTTGTCCTTCTCGTTGCCACCGCGCCACGTCCCCAGTCGGCCGTTCCACTCGAAGTCCGGGTGCGCGCTGATGTCCGTCAGATCGGTGTCCTCGAGCAGGGCGTCCAGGGAGCCACCACCGGACCAGTCGTTGAGGTCACCCACGACCGCGATGTTCTCGATGCCCTCCGCGCGCAGCCCCTCGTAGATCTCCGCGACCCGTGCGGCCTGACGCCCTCGCCGTACCGCGCCCACGGGGTCACCGGGACTGCCGTACCCCTTGGACTTGAAGTGGTTGACCAGAACCACGAGGCGCCGGCCGTCGGTCCGCTCGAGGTGATACTCCGCGCAGTCCCGCGAGAAGATCCGCCCGTCGGCGTCCTCGTCGAAGATGTGGGTGCGGATGGCCGTGACGCCGTGCCCGTCCCGACACAAGATGCCGACATCGATGCCGCGGTCGTCGTTCCCGTCGATCAGCAGCGCCTGGTCGTACGGCGAATAGCCCACCTCGGGCAGGGCCGCGTCGGAGAACAGCTCGAGCAGGGGCCGCGACTCCACCTCGAGCACGCCGAGCACGTCGGCCCCGACGTCGCGCACGACCATGGCCGTGTGCGTGGTGGCCAGTTCGCTGACGTGCTCGGTGACGAGCTCGACCCATCCCACCCAGTCGGAGCGCCCGCGCGCCACGAGGCTGGTGTCACCGTTGCGGTGCCGGGTCAGCAGCTTGCCGCGGACCTTGCGGAGGATGGCGTACCTGCTCGAGTCCGAGCGCAGGAGGCCCATCACCTCGAGCAGGCTCAATAGCTCGTCCCTGGTGCCGGTGTCGTAGACGGTGAGCTGGGCGAGTTCGGTGAAGCGGGCGTACGCCGCGAGCACCGCCCTGCCCTCGTCCCAGTCCTGGGTGTTCATCACCCGCGGACGGTCGAACATGTTCTCCACATTGAACGAGGCGATCCGCGTCCGGGCCATGCACCCACCAAACCAGAGAGACGGCGGTTTGGGCAGGGCCGTCGCCGGCCGCGACAATGGCGACATGTCGTTGCTGCCTGCGCTCACCCTGGGTCCACTCGTGGTGGAGACTCCGGTCGTGCTCGCACCGATGGCCGGCATCACCAACGCCGCCTATCGCCGCCTGTGCCTGGAACAGATGCAGGCGCAGGGGGCATCAGGCCTCTTCGTCTGCGAGATGATCACCTCGCGCGGCCTCGTCGAGGGCGACGAGACGACGAAGAAGATGCTCGTGTTCGACGAGCTGGAGTCGGTCCGCTCGGTCCAGCTGTACGGCACCGACCCGGCGTACGTCGGCAAGGCGGTCGAGATCCTGTGCGCCGACTACGGCGTGGCCCACATCGACCTCAACTTCGGCTGCCCGGTGCCGAAGGTGACCCGCAAGGGTGGCGGAGGAGCGCTGCCGTGGAAGCGCGGTCTGCTGGCGGACATCCTGACGGCGGCGGTGGGCGCGGCTGCGGCGTACGACGTGCCGGTCACGATGAAGACCCGCAAGGGTCTCGACGACGACCACCTCACCTATCTCGACGCCGGCCGGATCGCTCAGGAGACCGGTGCCGCGGCCATCGCGCTGCACGGGCGGACCGTGGAGCAGGCCTACTCGGGCAACGCCGACTGGGACGCGATCGGCCGGCTCGTCGATGCCGTCGACATCCCCGTTCTCGGCAACGGCGACATCTGGGAGGCCGCCGACGCGCTGCGGATGGTCGAGGAGACCGGGGCGGCCGGCGTGGTGGTCGGGCGGGGCTGCCTGGGTCGGCCCTGGCTGTTCCGCGACCTGGCCGCTGCCTTCGAGGGCGAGGACGTCGCGACCTTGCCGAACCTCGGCGAGGTGGCGCATATGATGCGCCGCCATGCCGAGCTGCTGAGCGAGCACATGGGGGAGGAGCGCGGCTGCAAGGAGTTCCGCAAGCACGTCACGTGGTACCTCAAGGGCTTCCCCGCCGGCGGCGAGCTGCGCCGTTCGCTGGCCCTCATCGACTCGCTCCCCACCTTGGACGTCCTGCTCGCCGAGCTCGACCAGGAGGCGCCCTTCCCGACCGGTGAGCTCGGCACGCCGCGGGGCAGGCAGGGCGCCCCCCGCAAGCGCATCGTGCTACCCGAGGGGTGGCTCGACGACACCGACGGGCGTGGGCTGCACGTCCACGAGGAAGCGAACGAGGTCACGGGCGGATAACACTTGTGATCACGGCGCGGTGACGAACACGTGAGGTGAAACACCTGGTAACACTCGGCCCGGAAATGGGACAGCGGCGAAAACGTGTGTTTGACTCTTCAATCGTGTGTGGCGCTCGCCTTCCCCGCTTGAGTGCCTGACACGCATCCCCCGTACACGACAGCTTAGGACCAACGCTGTGGCCCAACATCGCCACAAGCGGGAAACCAACGCCCGCCGCCCCAAGGCCATCCAGGTCGCGGGACCCATCGCCATCATGGCGACGGTGTCCGCAGTCAGCCTCGGTGTCCTGACCGCGACCCCTCGGGCGGACGACATCCTGGCGACGTCGAGCAGCTCCGGGGCCGCCAGTGCGCTGTCGAACAGCATCACGCGCACGGACATCGTGTCGCGCTCCGAGTCGCGCCTGCTGGCACGCATGGCCGCCCAGCATGAGGCGGAGCAGGAGCAGGAGAAGAAGCAGAAGCGAGAGCAGAAGGCCACGCTGAGCGCGATCGCGCGAGCCGACACGACGATGTGGACGACCGCCGAGCTCAACCTGTGGTCGGGCCCGGACAAGCACGCCGAGCAGGTCGGCGTCCTCGATGGGCTGGAGAAGGTGCTGCTCACCGGACGCAAGGACAACGGTCGCGTCGAGGTGGTCGTCGAGGACAGGTCTCGCTGGGTGACGGCCGGCTACCTCGCGGAGGAGAAGCCCGAGACCGGTCCCACGCTCGGTGGCACCTGCACCAACGGCTCGTCGGTGTCCAGCGGCGTGCACACCGGCGTCGTGCTCGTGCACGAGGCGGTCTGCGCCAACTTCCCGCAGATCACCACCTACGGCACCTTCCGCGGCGACGGGGAGCACGCCCAGGGCCGCGCGGTCGACGTGATGATCAGCGGCGAGACCGGCTGGGAGGTGGCGGAGTTCCTGCGCGCCAACTACTCCGCCCTCGACATCGAATACATCATCTACTCCCAGAACATCTGGTCGGTCGAGCGCGGCGGCGAGGGCTGGCGGTCGATGTCCGACCGTGGTTCGACCACCGCGAACCACTACGACCACGTGCACGTCACCGTCTACTGATCCCACCGGCCGCTCGGCGGCGGTGACGCTGTCCGAGGGCACCACTAGGCTCCCTGCTCGATGAGCATCGAGGATCTGTACGGCGACGCCGACCGCGAGCGGCTGGTCGCCGAGCCGCCGAAGCGGGTCGACGCGCCGGTGCGCACGCCCTTCGAGCGCGACCGCGCCCGGGTGGTCCACGCCGCCGCGTCGCGACGGCTCGCCGCCAAGACCCAGGTGGTCGGCCCGCAGTCCGACGACTTCGTCCGCAACCGGCTCACCCACAGCCTCGAGGTGGCGCAGGTCGCGCGCGACCTGGCCCGCGCCCTGGGCTGTCATCCCGACGTCACCGAGACGGCCGCGCTCGCGCACGACCTGGGCCATCCGCCCTTCGGTCACAACGGCGAGCGTGCCCTGGCGGGCCTGAGCCAGGAGTGCGGAGGGTTCGAGGGCAACGCCCAGACGCTGCGGCTGCTGACCAGGCTGGAGGCGAAGACGTTCGGCGAGTCCGGCTCGGTCGGGCTCAACCTGACCCGGGCGACCCTCGACGCGTGCACGAAGTATCCGTGGACCCGCGCGCTGGCGTCCGACCCCGGGGGGGTCCACGCGGACGGCACGCCGCGGTTCGTGGTGAAGTTCGGCGTCTACGACGACGACCTCGAGGTCTTCTCGTGGCTGCGCCGCGGCATCGACGGCACGCGCAAGTGCCTCGAGGCGCAGGTGATGGACCTCGCCGACGACGTCGCCTACTCCGTGCACGACGTCGAGGACGGCATCGTGGCCGACCGGCTCGACCTGACCCGGCTCGACCTCGACGCGCTCTGGGAGACGGTCCGCGCGTGGTACCTCCCCGAGAGCGACGACGCGGAGCTGCTGGCCGCCCTGGAGTCGATGCGCGCCCAGGAGAGCTGGCCGCGGGCGCCGTACGACGGGAGCAGGCGATCGCTGGCGGCCATCAAGAACCTCACCAGCGACCTCGTGGGCCGCTTCTGCGGGAGCGTGCAGGCGGCGACCTTCGCCCAGTCGGATGGGCCCTTCGTGCGGCACCGCGCCGACCTGGTGGTGCCGCGGCAGACGGAGCTCGAGATCGGCATCCTCAAGGGGATCGCCGCGCACTACGTCATGCAGGCCCAGGACCGCGTCGACCTGATGGAGAGGCAGCGCTCCTTGATGTCCGAGCTGTTTGAGGCGCTCTGGCGGCTGGGCGCGGACGGGCTCGACCCGTCCTTCGTCGAGGACTGGCAGGTGGCGGCCGACGACAACGCCCGCCGTCGCGTGCTCGTCGACCAGGTCGCCTCCTACACGGATGCACGTGCGATCAACCGGCACGCTCAGCTCAGTCGGTAGTCGCCCGTAGACTCCGCGACGTGGCAGGCAGGATCCGCGAGGACGACATCGCTGAAGTGCGCGAGAAGGCGCGCATCGACGACGTCGTGTCCGGCTACGTCACCCTCCGCAAGGCCGGGGGCGGCTCGCTCAAGGGGCTCTGCCCCTTCCACGACGAGAAGTCCCCGTCCTTCCACGTGACGCCCTCGCGCGGGTTCTTCCACTGCTTCGGCTGCCAGGAAGGCGGCGACGTCATCGCCTTCCTGATGAAGATCGACGGCCTCACCTTCGCCGAGACGGTCGAGCGCCTCGCCGACAAGTACGGCGTCCAGCTGCGCCGCGAGGACGGCGACGGCCCGCCGGAGCGATCGCGGGGGCCGGCGCGTGGGCGGCTGATCGAGGCCAACAAGATCGCCCAGGAGTTCTATGCGGGGCAGCTGGAGACCGTCGACGCCGTCACCGCGCGCGCCTTCTTGACCGAGCGCGGCTTCGACCAGGACGCGGCCACCACGTTCGGCATCGGCTTCGCCCCCCGCGACGGAGAGGCGCTGACCAGGCACCTTCGCGGCCGCGGGCTGACCGACGAGGAATCGATCGCCGCCGGTCTGGTGGCGATGGGGCGGTCGGCGTACGACCGCTTCCGGGGGCGCCTGCTGTGGCCGATCCGCGACGCGAGCGGCGACACGATCGGCTTCGGCGCGCGCCGGATCTTCGACGACGACAAGATCGAGGCGAAATACCTCAACACCTCCGAGACGACGATCTACAAGAAGAGCCAGGTGCTCTACGGCATCGACCTGGCACGTCGTGACATGGCTCGGTCGTCGCAGGCCGTGGTCGTCGAGGGCTACACCGACGTGATGGCCTGCCACCTCGCTGGTGTGCCGACCGCGGTCGCCACCTGCGGCACCGCCTTCGGTGACGACCACGCGCGCGTGCTGCGGCGGTTCCTGCACGACCACGAGGAGTTCCGTGGCGAGGTGATCTTCACCTTCGACGGTGACGCGGCCGGACAGGCGGCGGCACTCAAGGCCTTCAACGGCGACCAGAACTTCGTCTCCCAGACCTACGTCGCGATCGAGCCCGACGGCCTCGACCCGTGTGACCTGCGGATCCAGAAGGGCGACGCGGCCGTGCGCGAGCTCGTGGCCAAGCGGCAGCCGCTGTATCGCTTCGTGCTGACCAACGTCGCCTCGAAGTACGACCTCGACCGCGCCGACGGCCGCATCGATGCGCTCCGCGAGGCTGCGGGTCTGGTGTCGAGCATCCGCGACAAGTCGAAGGTCGACGCCTTCGCGCGCGAGATCGCGGGCATGCTCGGCGTGGACGTCGACGACGCCCGGTCCGAGGTCCGGCGTGCAGCCGGTCGTGCGTCTCGCCCACCTGCGGAACGAGTGGATCGTCGGGCACCGCACGCAGCGACCTCCACCGAGCCGGCCGCGCCGCCCCGGCCGCAGGTGCCGAGCCTGCGCGACCCGCGGTTCGCGATCGAGCGGGAGACGCTCAAGATCGTCATCCAGCACCCGTCGTCGGTCGGACGGGTCATCAACGGTGTCGGGCCCGACGACTTCAGTCACCCGACCTATCGCGGGGTGTGGGAGGCGATCGCGGCGGCGGGTGGGCCGGCCGCCGGGGTCGAGGACGAGGGCTGGAGCACCAAGGTGCGTTCGTCGGTCGCCGACCCGGCGGTGTCGTCGGCCATCAGCGAGCTCGGGGTCGAGCCGGTGCTGACCCCCAGTGCGCCGACCTCGACCTACGTCGCCATGCACGTCTATCGCCTGCAGGAGCTCACCACCATGCGGCGGATCGCCGAGCTGAAGTCGCGCCTGCAGCGCACCAACCCGGTCGAGCACGCTGCGGCGTACAACAAGATGTTCGGTGAGCTGGTGGCCCTGGAGCAGCACCGCCGCAACCTGCGCGACCAGCAGGTGAAGACGCAGTGAGGTCGCCTCGCCGCACGTCGCCGCGCCTCGTCGTGGCTGCGGGGGAGCGGGTGCTCGCCTCGTGCGAGAGCGTCGAGGGGGTCCTGCTCGCGGGGACGCGCGACGCGTTCTACATC
>NZ_JANPEO010000410.1:0-5629 GCF_031422975.1 Nocardioides sp.
CCGAACTCCTCGGTGTGTGCGCGGACCTTGTCGGGACCGCCGGCGATGCCGCCGGCCCGGGCGCCCTTGCGGGGGGCGATCTGGCCCCCGGCACTGCCGACCGGTCGGGTGGCCGCGGCCACCACGACGGTCTCGCCCTCCTTCGGGCGACCGATCTCGAGCAGCCCGGCGTAGGCAGTGAAGCCCGGCATGCCGAACACGCCCAGGGCGGTCGTCACCGGGGCGACCGACGGGTCGAGCTTGCGGACCTGGTTGCCGTCGACGACCGCGGCCGTCTGCCAGCCGGAGTAGGACAGCACGTGGTCACCGGGCGCAAGGCCCTCGAAGCGGGACTCGACGACCTCGCCGACGGTCCCTCCCACCATCACCTCGCCGATCTCGACGGGGGCGGCGTAGGACTTCGCGGCGCTCAGCCGACCGCGCATGTACGGGTCCAGGGACAGGTAGCGGATCGCGAGCGCGACCTGACCGTCGGCGAGGTCGGGCAGGGTCTCGGTCGCCGTGGTGAAGGTGTGCTCGTCAGGCTCGCCGACGGGTCGCTGGGCAAGGCGGATCTGGGTGGTGTCCATCTCGACAGCCTGTCAGTCGCGTGGTGACGGGCGAGGGCCGCACCAGCATCGCCCTCGGCAACCGAGCCCGGAGTAGCGTGATCGCATGGCTTACGAGGTGGACAAGACCGACGAACAGTGGCGGGCCGAGCTGAGTGCCGAGGAATACGCGGTGCTGCGGCAGGCCGGCACGGAGCGGGCCTTCAAGGGCGAGTACACCGACACCGAGACCGAGGGCACCTACTCGTGCAAGGCCTGCGGCCATCAGCTCTTCACGAGCACCACGAAGTTCCACTCGGGCTGCGGCTGGCCGAGCTTCTACCAGCCGATCACCGACACGATCGAGTACATCAAGGACACCACGCTCGGCATGGACCGCGTCGAGGTGAGGTGCGCCAACTGCGGCTCACACCTGGGGCACGTCTTCCCCGACGGCCACGGCACGCCGACCGGCGACCGCTACTGCATCAACTCGATCAGCTTGACGTTGCAGCCGGCCGACCGACCATGAACGCCTGCGCGCCCATCACCTTCCAGGCGAGCGGCACCTTGAGGTAGAGCTTGACCAGTCTGGGGCCGCTGGGCAGGCGACTCTTGGTGGTGTACGGCAGGAACCGCGCGATGTTGAGCTCCACGTCGAAGCCGGTCATCTTGAACGCCTCGACCAGCGCCCGGTCGTCGACCGGGGTGATGTGGTCGAGGAACATCCAGTAGTCCTTGCCGCAGTAGCGGACGTTGGGCTGGAGCACCATCAGCTTGCCGTCGGGCCGCAGCACGCGGCGTACCTCCTCCAGCGTCGAGACGATGACCTCGCGCGGCACGTGCTCGAAGAAGTTGCTGATGAAGACCCGGTCCACCGAAGCGGTCTCCAGCGGTGTCATCTCGTCGGATCGACAGATGTGGGTCTCCACGCCGTCGGCGGCACGGCTCACGACGTCGGGGTTGAGGTCGACGGCGATCCGGCGCCCGGCGCGGATGTTGTTGATGAACTCGCAGTGTCCCGCCGCGACGTCGAGCACCGTGGCGTCCTCGGGGACGAACTTCTGGAAGAAGTCCTGGCACAGCACCTCCCACAGGTCGGTGCGCATCTCGTGCTCGTCGGCGAAGCGTCGCCCGTAGAGCACCCGCAGGTCCTCGCCGTCAGTGTCCATCCGCAGTTCCTCCCCTCGGCGAGCCTCAGCTCACCGGTCCCCAGTGTCGGCTCATCCTAGGGTCAGCCGCGGCCGGACTTCTCAGGGTCACCTGCCAGCGCCGGCGACCGGCCTATAGGTTGAGGCCTGATCGCAACCGGGAGGTCCCACCCTTGTCTCGCACGACATTTGACCACGACGTCGTCGTGGTGGGCGGGTGCGGTCACGTCGGCCTTCCGCTCGCCATCGCGCTGGCGTCTCGCGGACTCGACGTCGCGATCCAGGACATCGACGCCCGCGCCGTCGACCTGGTGCTGAGCGGCGAGCTGCCGTTCATGGAGGAGGGCGCCCAGCCGCTGCTGCAGAAGGCCCTCGCCGACGCCACCCTGACCGCGACGACCGACCGAAGCGTCATCGCTCGCGCCGAGGCGGTGGTCGTCGTCATCGGCACCCCGGTCGACGAGCACCTCAACCCCGACCCGCACGCCGTCACCAAGGCGTTGCGGGAGTCGCTCGAGTCGTTCCGCGACGGCCAGCTGGTCGTGCTGCGCAGCACCGTCTATCCCGGTGTCACCCGGACCATCGAGCGACTCTTCACCGACGCCGGGCTCGACCTCGACGTCGCGTTCTGTCCCGAGCGCATCGCCGAGGGCCGGGCGATGGACGAGCTGTTCTCGCTGCCGCAGATCGTCTCCGGCCGCACCCAGGAGGCCCGCGACCGGGCCGCCAAGCTGTTCGGCGTGCTCACCGCGAGCATCGTGGAGCTCGAGCCCGAGGAGGCCGAGCTGGCCAAGCTGTTCACCAACAACTGGCGCTACATCAAGTTCGCCGCGGCCAACCAGTTCTTCGTCATGGCCAACGACCACGGTCTCGACTACGACCGGATCCGCAAGGCGCTAGCGCACGACTACCCCCGCGCCGCCGACATGCCGGGCGCCGGCTTCGCCGCGGGACCGTGTCTGTTCAAGGACACGATGCAGCTGGCGGCGTTCACCGACAACTCCTACGTCCTCGGGCACTCCGCGATGTTGGTCAACGAGGGTCTGCCGCTCTACCTCGTCACCCGCATGGAGCAGGCGCACGACCTCGCCGACCTCCGCGTCGGCATCCTCGGGATGGCGTTCAAGGGCGAGAGTGACGACATCCGCTCCAGCCTGTCCTACAAGCTCAAGCGGATCCTCGAGTTCCGCTCGCGCGAGGTCTTCTGCACCGACCCCTACGTCACGGTCGACGACACCCTGCTGCCGCTGGACGAGGTGCTCGAGCGCTCCGACGTGCTCGTCATCGGGGCTCCGCACAAGGTGTACGCCGACGTGGTGACCGACACGCCGGTCGTCGACGTCTGGAACCTCCTCGGCAACGGGACGCGCGTATGACCCTCGCGGTGTCTGTCGTCATCCCCGCCTACAACGAGCAGGACGGCGTGGTGGCGGTCCTGGACCGTATCTTCCAGGCCGTCGAGTCGACGCTGGAGGTGCTCGTCGTCGTCGACTGCGCCGAGGACGCCACCGTCCCGGTCGTGCAGGCCCATCCCAGGTACGGCGACGGCCTCACCCTCCTGGTCAACACCTACGGACGAGGTCCGGCCAACGCGATCCGCTACGGCATCGACCACGCCAGCCACGACGTCGTCGTCGTCACCATGGCCGACGGCTCCGACGACCCGCGGCAGATCGACCCGTTGGCTCGCCTGGTCGAACGCGGGGTCGTGGTCGCCGCCGCGTCGCGCTACTCCCCCGGCGGTCAGCAGGTCGGTGGCCCGCTGCTCAAGGGCCTCATCTCGCAGGGCGCCGGACGCACGCTCGGCGTGCTGGCCCGAGTCGGCACCCACGACGCGACCAACAGCTTCAAGGCCTACTCCACGGAGTTCATCCGCGAGGTCGGGATCCACAGCACCAGCGGCTTCGAGATCGGCCTCGAGCTCACGGCGAAGGCCCGGCGCCTGCGCCGGCCGGTCGCCGAGCTCCCCACCATCTGGCTCGATCGCACCATCGGCGACTCCCACTTCGACATGAAGGCGTGGATCCCGAAGTACCTCCGCTGGTACCGCTTCGCGTTCGGACCCGCCCTGACCCCCCAGCAGGTCTCCGAGCAGGCGGCCCGGATCGCCGCCCGCAATCAACGCGTCACCACAAGGAACGGAACGTCATCGTGAGCAACGACCAGAAGGTCCTCGTCTCGGGTTCAGCCGGCTTCATCGGCGGCTATGTGGTCGAAGAGCTCCTCAGCCGCGGCTACACCGTGGTCGGCATCGACAACTACTCCAAGTACGGCAAGGTCGAGAAGTCCTACGACAGCCACCCCGACTACCACTTCTACGAGGACGACTGCCGCAACGTCGACGTGATGAAGAAGCTGCTCGCCGACTGCGACCACTTCATCGCGGGCGCGGCCCTGATCGGCGGCATCTCCTACTTCCACGCCTACGCCTACGACCTGCTCGCGCAGAACGAGCGGATCATGGCCTCGCAGTGCGACGCCGCGATCGAGGCGGTCCAGCACGGCAAGCTCAAGAAGGTCACCTACCTCTCCAGCTCGATGGTCTTCGAGTCCACCGAGCACTGGCCGTCCAAGGAGGGCGACGAGCGGAAGATCCCGCCGCCGCTGTCGTCCTACGGCTTCCCGAAGCTCGCCGTGGAGTATTTCGCGAAGGCCGCCTGGGACCAGTACAAGGTGCCGTACACGATCGTGCGCCCCTTCAACTGCGTCGGCATCGGCGAGGGCCGCGCGCTCGGCGACGTCGAGGTCTCCTCGGGCAACGTCAAGCTGGCCATGAGCCACGTCGTGCCCGACATCGTGCAGAAGATCGTCAAGGGTCAGGACCCGCTGCACATCCTGGGCGAGGGCAACCAGGTGCGCCACTACACGTACGGCGGCGACCTGGCCAAGGGCATCGTGGAGTGCATGAGCCAGGACGCGGCGTACAACGAGGACTTCAACATCTCGACGCCGGAGTCGACCACCGTGCGCGTGCTGGCAGACGTGATCTGGCGCAAGATCAAGGGCGACGCCCCGCTGACCCTGGTCAGCGACGATGCCTACGAGTACGACGTGCAGAAGCGCGTGCCGGACGTCCAGAAGGCCAAGGACGTCCTGGGGTTCGAGTGCAGCACGTCGCTCGACGTCATGCTCGACGAGGTCATCCCGTGGGTGACGCAAGCGGTCGCTGACGGGCGTCTCTGATCGCCGGGCCGACCATCACTACGCCGCGCTCGTGGCGGTTGCCTGCCATTGACCGCACGCACCTCGTGGTCGGTCTGCCGTTCCTGCTGGCAACCGTCCTGCTCACGGTGCCGCTGGGGGCTCCGGTGCCGACGCCCGGGTTGGACCCGAGCTGGCGGCTGGTCCTCAATCTGGCGACGGACGTCCAGTTCGGGCGCGACATCATCTTCACCTACGGTCCGTGGGGTTACCTCGATTCGCCGCTGATCACCAGCACGGGTGCGTACGGCCTGGCGCTCCTGATCCGGGCGTGCGTGATCGCTGCGCTCTGGGTCGTGTCCGTGCGGGGCCTGATGAACCGCTGGCCGCTGTGGGCCGCCTCGCCCGCGGTGTCGATCTTCGTCGTGCTGGTGGCCACCAGTGACCTGTCCACCCTGGTCGTGGCCGTCACTGCCCAGTACGTCCTGCGGTGCGCCGTCTCCCGGGCCACCCCCGGGCAGCCGCGCACGCCCCTGATCGGGGTGGCGTGCCTTGCCGCCCTGACCGGAGTGATGATCCAGGTGAAGTTCTCCAACGGCGTCGCCGTCGGTGCCCTGGCGGCACTCGCCCTCGTGAGCGACGTCGGTCTCGGTCGTCGACGCCAACTGACCGGCTGGGGGTACGCGATCACCTCGTTCCTGGGTGTCGGGTGCGCAGCCTGGCTGGCACGCGGGCAGTCGTTGGCCGACGTGGGACCTTGGTTGCGGGGCAGCGTCGAGCTCACGGCGGGCTATCCCGAGGCGATGGGGA
>NZ_JANPEO010000411.1:0-17992 GCF_031422975.1 Nocardioides sp.
TCGTCGGCCGTGAGCGCGTCCTCGAGGTGGATGGCGCCGCTGCCGCGCCGGACCTTGTGGGCCGTCAGCGCCGTCCAGACCCCCTCGTCGAGGTCGTCGAAGTCCTCGTCCACGCCGAGGTCGAGGACACGGAGTGCCACCCCGTGGGCGTTCGCCAGTGCGCTGACCCCTGCCTTGCCGAGCAGGAAGGTGCGGACCATCGCGCCCGTGATGGCCGGCGGGAACGCGGACACGCCGTGCGTGGCGACACCGTGATCACCGGCGAAGATGACCAGCCGCACGTTGTCGACGGGCACGGGCGGCACCTGGCCCTGGCAGGCCGCCACCCAGACGGCCAGGTCGCCCAGGCGACCGAGCGCGCCGGGCGGGGTCGCGAGCGCGGCCAGCCGCTTGACGGCATGGATGCGGGCGATGTCGCAGGGCGCGGAGACGTGGGCCATGGCTGGGTCCTTCACGAGGTCGGCTGGAGGGTGTGATCGAGGGCGCTGAAGAGGCGGTCCGTCATCGGTTCCGGTCGTACGGCGATCCGCGCCCAGGTCGGGTCGAGGCCGGGGAAGGTGTCCGCGCGGCGTACGGCGACGCCGGCACCGCGCAGGGACAGCCGTGCTCCCCCGAGCCGCGCCAGCACGAACGGGGCGCTCGAGGGGACGTGCTCGACACCGCGCTCGGCCAGGCCGGCCTCGAGGTGGTCGCGCCAGCCGCCGATCGTGCGTGCTCGCCGGGCGGCCTCCGCGTTGGCCCGGGCGGTCGTGCAGGCGATGATGGCGGCCACGGCCGGGCCGGCGACCGACCACGGCGTCTGGATCCGGGCGAGCTCGCCGACGGAGCGCGGGTCGCCGGCGACGTACCCCGCCCGGATGCCGGGCATGGACCAGTGCTTGGTGAGGCTGCGGATGACCAGGACCCCGTCGAGGCCGGCTCGCACGAGCGACTCCAGCTCGCCGGGGACCGCGTCCATGAAGGCCTCGTCGACCACGACGAGTCGACCCGGCCCCTGCAGGCTGCTGATCAGCGACGCCGGGTGCAGGACGCCGGTCGGGTTGGTCGGATTGCCGATCACGACCAGGTCGGCGTCGTCGGGGACTCTCGACGGATCGAGGGTGAAGTCCGGCCGGCACAGCACGGTGTCGACGAGGTGTCCCGCCTGCTCGAGTGCCGCGTGCGGCTCGGTGAACTGCGGGTGCACCACCACCGGGTGCCGCCACGGTCGCATCCGCGCGACCAGGGTGAACGCCTCCGCGGCACCCGCGGTCGGCAGCACCTCCTCGGCCGGCCGACGGAGGTGGCGCGCGATCGCGGCGCGGGCGGGCCCCGCATCCGGATAGGCCGTGCTGTCGAGAGCTGCGTGCAGCGCGCGGTCGAGCCAGTCCGGCCGCTCCCCCACGTAGACGTTGACCGCGAAGTCGAGCAGCCCGGCGCCCGCCTCGACGTCGCCGTGGTGACGGAGCGGCTCGGCCGGTGACGCATCCGCGGTGGTCGTGATGTGCGGTGCCGCGCGGTGCGCGGAGTCGGCGAACCGCTGGGCGAGCACCGGGTGCCCGGCCCAGTGCACGTGCAGGTAGGACGCGTGCCAGGTGTCGGTGGCAAACCCGGTCGGGCCGCCGTCGATCTCCCACGCGGCGCCGTCACGATCGACGGCGGTGCGGTGGAACTCGTGCCCGGTCACGCGCTCGCCGACCCGCGTCAGCAGCGAATCGCAGAGCGCTGTCGCAGTCGGGTAGCGCAGCGTGAGCCGCTCGGTCATCGAGGCGCTGACCGGCACGACGCCGGCCATCTCGACGCCGTCGAGACTCTCGGCCAGATAGAGCAGCCCGGCGCACTCGGCCACCGTCGGGACGCCGGCGCGGACTGCGCGCGCCAGGTCGGCGAGGAGGTCGCGGTTGGCGGCCAGCTCGGCGGCGTACACCTCGGGGAAGCCGCCGCCCAGGTAGATGCCGCGCGTGCCGGCCGGGAGCGCACGGTCCACGAGCGGGTCGAACGCGATCACCTCGCAGCCGGCCGCACGAAGCAGCTCCTCGGTCTCGGGGTAGCTGAACGTGAAGGCGCGACCGCCGGCCACCGCGATCACGGGACGCCCCGGCCCCGAGGGGCTGATCTCGAGGCGCGGATCCCACGGTGACGCGTCGAGGACGGGCGCCGATCGGGCGACCGCCATCAACGCGTCGAGGTCGAGGTGCCGTGCCACCTGCGCGCCGAGCCGCTCGATCATCGCGACCGAGTCGCCGCGTTCGGCGGCCGGCACGAGCCCGAGGTGGCGCGACGGCGTGGCCAGGTCCTCGTCGCGCGGCAGCACGCCGAGCACGGGGCAGGAC
The DNA here is from genome assembly GCF_031422975.1 of Nocardioides sp. Taxonomy (GTDB): domain Bacteria; phylum Actinomycetota; class Actinomycetes; order Propionibacteriales; family Nocardioidaceae; genus Nocardioides. The sequence continues at coordinate 2,313 of NZ_JANPEO010000411.1, forward strand.
AGCGCACGCTCGATCTCCTCGACGTTGCGCTGCGAGCCGGCGCGATTGAGCACCACCCCGGCGACCTGGATCCTGGGGTCGTACGCCGCCATGCCGGCCGCGATCGCGGCCACCGACCGCGACTGGCGGGCCACGTCGAGGACGAGCACCACCGGGGACCGGGTGAGGGCGGCGACGTGGGCGGTCGACGCGAAGCCGTCGGTCCCGAGCCGGCCGTCGTGCAGGCCCATCGCGCCCTCGATGACCGCGACCTCGGCACCGGCCGCGCCGTGGAGCAGCAGCGGCACGATCCGCTCCTCGCCGACGAGGTGCGGGTCGAGGTTGCGTCCGGGGCGACCGGAGGCGAGAGCGTGGTAGCCGGGGTCGATGTAGTCGGGTCCGACCTTGTGGCCACTGACCTCGTGCCCCGCGGCACGCAACGCGGCCAGCAGCCCGGTGGCGATGGTGGTCTTGCCCTGCCCGGTCGAGGGCGCCGCGACCACGAGCCGCGGCAACGTCACCATCCTTGTCTCGGCAGGCTCGGTCGCTCGCTCGTCCCTCGCTCGTCTCGGTCGCCTACCATTCGATGCCCCTCTGGCCCTTCTGGCCGGCGTCCATCGGATGCTTGACCTTGGTCATCTCGGTGACCAAGTCCGCGACCTCGGTCAGCCGGGGGTCGGCGTCGCGGCCGGTGACCAGGACGTGCTGGAAGCCCGGTCGATCCCGCAGGGTCGCAACGACGTCGTCGACGTCCACCCAGCCCCACTTCATCGGATAGGTGAACTCGTCGAGGATCAGGAGGTCGTGCGTCTCGGCGGCCAGGCGGCGCTTGATCTCCTGCCATCCCTCGACGGCCGCGGTCGCGTGGTCGGCGTCGTCACCGTGCTTGCGCGTCCACGACCAGCCGGCGCCCATCTTGTGCCACTCGACCGGGCCACCCTCGCCGGTCTCCTCGTGCAGGCGGCCCAGCCGCTCGAGCACGGTCTGCTCACCGATGCGCCACTTGGCCGACTTCACGAACTGGAAGACCCCGATCCGCCAGCCCTGGTTCCAGCCGCGGAGCCCGATCCCGAAGGCGGCGGTCGACTTCCCCTTGCCGTCGCCGGTGTGCACCATCAGCAGTGGGCGGTTGCGGCGCTGCCGGGTGGTGAGCCCGTCGTCGGGGACGGCGATCGGCTGGCCCTGGGGCATCAGGCCACGCCCTGCCGGACCGAGCCGGTCAGCGCCTCGGCGCTGACGTCGGCGACGGGCAGGTGCTCGGCGCCGAGCACCTGCGCGAGCCGGGCCGCGAGCCCGAGCCGGAGCGGGCCGGCCTCGGAGTCGACGACGATCGTGGTGACGCGGAGAGCGGCGACGTACTCCGCGGCACGCACGGACCGGGTGACGGCGTCGGCGCCGTCGGTGGCGCGACCGTCGGTCACCACCACCAGCAGCGGCCGAAGCCGCGGGTCCCGCAGCCGCTCCCGTCGCAGCACGGTCGCCGCCTCGAGCAGGCCCGCCGCCAACGGCGTCCGGCCGCCCGCGGGGAGCTCGTCGAGGCGCGCCGCGGCGATCTCGACCGAGTGCGTCGGCGGCAGCACGAGCACCGCGCCCCGGCCTCGGAAGGTGATCAGGCCGACCTTGTCGCGTCGGCGATAGGCGTCCATCAGCAGCGAGAGCACGGCGGTCTTGACCTGCGTCATCCGCTTGCGGGCCGCCATCGAGCCGGACGCGTCCACGCAGAAGAGCACCAGATTGGCCTCGCGTCCCTCGCGGACGGCGACGCGGAGGTCCTCGGCGCGCAGGTCCACGCGGCCACCCGTGCGTCCCCGCCCCGGCTGCTGTCCCGCGGCGGCCAGCAGTGTCTCGACCAGGTGCAGCGAGCCGCTGTCGCCCCGCGTCGCGCCGATCCGGCGACCGGTGCGCGCCAGCGCACGGCTGCGTCGGCCGGCGGCGCCGTCCCCGAGCCCCTGGACGGTCAGCAGCTTGGGGCGGTACGCCGCAGCAGCGCTCACCACCGAGCCGGCGCCGGCTGACGGAGCCGGCTCGCCGTCCTCCTCGGACGCCGCGTGAGGTGATGAGTCGGAGGACTGGCCCTCGTCACGCACCCCGTCGTCGCCCGACTCGCCCGCACCCTCACCCTCGCCCTCCTCAGCGCCATCCGGGTCCGGCGCCGGTCCTTCCGGCGGCTCGGGGGGCAGCTCGTCGTCGCCGAGCAGCTGGTCGAGCAGGTCCTCGTCGAGGCCCGGCGCGTCGAACGGGTTGCGGCGACGGCGGTGCGGGAGCGACAGCAGAGCAGCCCGGCGGATGTCCCCGCGGGTGACCTCGTCACGACCCTCCCAGGCAGCATGGGCGACGGCGGTGCGGGCCGTGACGATGTCCGCGCGCAGGCCGTCGACCTCGAAGGCGGCGCAGATCTCGGCGATCTTGAGCAGCGCGACATCGGTCAGCCGCACCTTCGCCAGACGCGAGCGGGCCGCCTCGATCCGCTCGGTCAGCGACCGGTCGAGGTCGCGATAGCGCCCGGTGAAGGCGACCGGCTCGACGTCGTAGGCCATCCGGCGGCGTACGACCTCGGCGCGCAGCGCGGGGTCCCGCGGGGCAGCGACCTCGACGGTCAGCCCGAAGCGGTCGAGGAGCTGCGGTCGCAGCTCGCCCTCTTCGGGGTTCATGGTGCCGATCAGCACGAAGCGCGCGGCATGCTCCACCGAGACCCCGTCGCGCTCGATCGTGACCCGGCCCATCGCCGCCGCATCGAGCAGCAGGTCGACGAGGTGGTCGTGGAGCAGGTTGACCTCGTCGACGTAGAGGATCCCGCGGTGGGCACGCGCGAGCAGGCCGGGTTCGTACTCGACCTTGCCCTGCGACAGCGCGCGCTCGAGGTGGAGCGACCCGAGCACCCGGTCCTCGGTGGCCCCGACCGGCAGCTCGACCAGCCGGACCGGGCGCGAGAGCACCTCGGCGTCCACGGCGAACGGGCCGTCGGGCGAGGTCGCGGACGGGTCGTCGGGGTCGATCGAGAACCGGTCGGCGGCGAACACCTCCACGGGCGGCAGCACGGCGGCCAGCGCGCGCACCGTGGTCGACTTGGCCGTGCCCTTCTCGCCGCGCACGAGCACCCCACCGATCTCGGGCGCGATCGTGGTGAGGACGAGGGCGAGGCCCATGTCATCGAGCCCATCGGCCTCGCAACCGAGGACGGCAGAAAATGGGTAGTGCTGTGGCATGTGAGGCTCCCGCTCGCTTCGCCATTGATGAATGGTCGGACGCGAGGCCGGTCTTCGGACTTGTCGGGTCCCCCTGGGGAGGGGCCTGATTCACCGCAGCGGGCCTGTGCCGGACTTTCACCGGCTTCCCAGATTCTCCCCGTCGACCGTGGTTCACCGTTTCCGATGGCCGGGCCGTTGGGGCACCTCGTGCCTGCCGAGACGATAGCGTGCGGCCTCGTGCCCGACTCGCCACACCCCTCGCCATCCCCTTCTCGCGCGCCCGCCGTCACCGTCGTGGGCATCGGCGCCGACGGCTGGGCCGCAGTCCCGGACCGCCTCCGCGACCTGGTTCTCCACGCCGAGGTCGTGCTCGGCGGCGCCCGTCACCTCGATCTGCTGCCGGACGTCCCCGGTCAGCGGCGGCTGACCTGGCCCTCGCCACTGCGAACGGGCCTGCCCCAACTCCTGACCACCCTCGACGACGGACCTGTGGTGGCCCTCGCCTCCGGGGACCCGCTCGTCTCGGGCATCGGCGCGACCCTCATCGAGATCCTCGGCCGCGACCGCGTCGTCACCCATCCCGGCGTCTCGTCGGTGGCGCTCGCCCGGGCCCGCCTCGGCTGGGCCGCCGAGTCCTGTGCCGTGGTCAGCCTCGTCGGTCGCGACCCGGCACTGGTGCTGCGCGAGCTCGCCCCGGGGCGCCGCGTCCTGGTGCTGTCCTCCGACGAGCACACCCCCGGCCGGGTCGCGGAGATGCTGACCGACGCGGGGTACGGCGCCAGCGCACTCCACGTCCTGGGGGACCTCGGGGCTCCGTCGGAATCGCGCGTGACGAGCCCGGCCGAAGGCTGGTCACAGGACTCCCCCCGCCTCAACGTGCTCGCGCTCGAGCTGGTCGGCCCGTCCCTGGTCGGCTGGACCGCGGGTCTGCCCGACGACGCGTTCGAGCATGACGGTCAGTTGACCAAGCGTGACCTGCGCGCATCCGCGCTGGCGCGGCTGTCACCCACTCCGGGGGGGCACCTGTGGGACGTCGGGGCCGGGGCTGGCTCGATCGGCATCGAGTGGATGCGCGCCCATCCGACCTGCACCGCGACCGCCATCGAGGGCCACCCCGAGCGGGCCGCCAGGATCGCCCGCAACGCGTCCCGCCTCGGCGTACCCGGCCTGCAGGTGGTGACGGGCCGGGCACCGGCTGACCTCGACGGACTGCGCACGCCCGACGCCGTCTTCGTCGGCGGCGGGGCCACCGCTCCGGGCGTGCTCGGGGCGTGCCTGGCGGCGCTGGCGCCCGCTGGTCGGCTGGTCGTGCACGGCGTGACGCTCGAGACCGAACGGTTGCTCGCGCAGGCCTATGCCGAGCACGGTGGCGAGCTGACCCGGATCGCGGTCGAGACTGCCTCGCCGGTCGGCTCCTTCACGGGCTGGACCCCCGCGCGCACCGTCACCCAGTGGGCCTGGACGCGCGGCTGAGGTCGGCGCCGGCTCGCATCCGTCAGGCCCGGTGTCGTCCCCGGGAGGCGGCGGCGGGCTGGCTCAGCGAGGCGATGTCAACGAACTCGTCCGCATCACGTCGGACGTCGTCGGGATTGCTGGCGGGTCCGATGACGGCGACCTTGACCCCAGCCGCCTTGAGCCGGGTCACCAGGGGCAGGGCTGCTCCGAAGTCGCCGACCAGCACGAGGGACGTCACGGCGTACTTCTCGACTATCTCCAGCGCTTCGAGGGTGAGGGCGACGAGGCTGCGGCTGTGGTCCGGGGTGTCGAAGTTGTGGACGGGCTGGACGCCGTAGTGGCGCAGCGGTTCGAACCACGCGGCGAGATCGGGCTTCGTCCAGTCGGCGTAGGCGCGGCAGATGACAGGGCTGCCGTAGGCGGCGCGCACGGTCTCGAGCAGCTGCGGCAGCCCCTCGCTGGTCAGGTGCGCGGCATCGATCAGCAGGGCCGGCGTTTCGGTGACGACGACCTCCTCGCGGTCCTGCCAGCGAACGTCCGCCACGGTGGGGTGCGGAGTCCGGAGCTCGGCGCGGACGACCGGAGTGGACGCGACGGCGTCCTTGGCCCGCGCGAGGACCAGCCACTGCCTGACAGCAGTGGCGAGTTCCTTGAACTCCGTGTAGTCGACCGGCGACCGGTCACTCCTGGCCTCGACGGGTGTCGCCACACCCGAGTCGTCGACAAGCCTGCGCTCGCTCATGGGACGACGGGGCAGGACATCGATGCGGTGGTCGGCGCGTAGCTGGTCGAAGGGAGATGACGGGGCGTGCGGGGCCGCCTGCATCGCAGGCTCCACGCTCATGCCGGCCCCCCCACGGAGAGCTGCGGGCTCGTCGAGAGCCGACCAGTCTCGTCGGCGGCCCGGTGCACGAAGGTGGCACGGTAGTGGACCGCATCGGAGTGGGTGGTCGCCCAGGAGAGCGTCAAGCTGAAACGCTGGCCGCCGTCGACGATCAGGTAGCGACCCGGCGCCGTCAGTCGGGTGCCGACGGGACCGATCAGGTCGGCCGTGAAGGCCACGAGTCGCTGGTGAGCACAGGGTGCCGATACGCCCACCAGCTCCAGCGGCACGATGAAACCTCCGTCGGCCGTCCGGCCCGCGACGGCCAGGGTGCGACCCACCAGGTCGGCCATGGACTCGTATGCCAGTTCGCGTGGTGCGGCGGACATCGTGACTCCCTTGGATTCGTCATCACCCGAGACAGCCACGCGTTCCACGTGGAATTGGTCGTCCTCGGTCTGCGTGCGAGCCCGGCCCGAACCGCTCACCCCCTGAGGATCTCCTCTGCAACTGCGTTTCTCTCTCGACATGGCAATGGTGTTCCCGTTGGGTCGGATGTTTTAACCCTTGAGTGGATGTTCTGTGTCTCTGGGAGCTGGGAACGGGCCAGCCTGATCGCCGATGGCCTGCCCGCGAGGCCCGTAGCGCTCCTGGTGGAGAACCTCGCCGAGCGGTGACCGGTGCCGCCAGCCGAACCGCTCCAGGTCCGGCACCGCCGGCAGCGCAGAGACCGAGCCGACGCAGAGCCACGCCACCGGGCGGACGTGGGCCGGGAAGCCCACGAGGCTCCGGAGGAAGTCCTCGCGGTAGAAGCTCACCCACCCGACACCCAGGCCCTCCGCCGTCGCAGCCAGCCAGAGGTTCTGGATGGCGCAGACGACGGAGTAGAGCCCGGCATCGGCGATGGCGTGGCGACCAAGCACGTGCGACCCGCCTCGGCTCGGGTCGTAGCCGACCGCGATGCCCAGACCGGACTCGACGATGCCCTCGACCTTGATCCGGTCGAAGGTCTCGGCCCGATCACCGCTCAGCGTCGATGCGAAGACCGAGCGCTCGTCGGCCACGTGGTCGCGGAACACCACCAGCGTCTCGGGGGCACGGACCAGCACGAAGTCCCACGGCTGGCTCATCCCGACGCTGGGGGCGCAGTGTGCGGCGGCCAGCACCCGGTCCAGGGCGCCGGCGTCGATCGGCTCGCCGGTGAACTCGCGCCGCGTGTCGCGGCGCCGGTTGATGACGTCGTAGAGGTCGCTCACCGCTTCGCGCTCCGGTCCCGGGCCGGGTCGTAGAGGAAGGACTCGCCACCGGCGGACGGGTCGAGCGCGTGCCCGACGAGGATGACCGCCGCCAGTCTGAGTCCCGCATCCTCGACCGCGTCGGCGATGGTGCCGACAGTGCCGCGCAGCACCTGCTCGTCCGGCTGGCTGGCGCGGTGGACGACGGCGACCGGGCAGTCGGCGCCGTACTCCGGCTCGAGCTCGACCATCAGCTCACGCGTCCGCGTGATCGCGAGGTGCAGCACGAGGGTGGCCCCGGTCGCGGCGAACGCGGCCAGCGACTCCCCCTCGGGCATCGCCGTGGAGCGTGCCCGGGTGCGCGTGAGCACCACCGACTGCGAGAGCAGCGGCACCGTCAGCTCGCGGCCCAGGAGCGCGGCGGCCGCTGCATAGGCGGGCACACCCGGCGTGACGTCCCACGGCACCCCAGCAGCGTCGAGGCGGCGGGTCTGCTCGGCGAGGGCCGAGTAGATCGACAGGTCACCAGAGCCGAGCCTGACGACGTCCTTGCCCTGAGCATGGGCGTCCACGAGGGCGTCGACGATCCGGTCCAGGTCGAGGTCCTGGGTGTCGACCAGGGTGGCGTCCGGGCTGACGTGGGCGAGCACCTCCGGGTCGAGGTAGGTGCCCGGGAACAGCACCACGTCGGCTCGGCCGAGCAGTCTGGTCGCACGCACGGTCAGCAGGTCGGCGGCCCCGGGGCCGGCACCGACGAAGTGGACTGCCATCACGCCTCCACGTAGCGCGGGGTCCAGACACCGGCGGGGCTGACCCGCGTGGCCTCGGCGCCGATGATGAGCAGGCACGACATGTCGATGCTCGCCGGGGCGAGCTCGGCGAGCGTCGTCACGGTCAGCGACTCCTCGGCCCGGCCGATGTCGCGACCGACGACGACCACAGTGTCGGGCTTGCGGTGTTCCAGCAGGACACGCTGCGCGGTCGCAACCTGCTCGGTGCGTGAGCAGGATGCCGGGTTGTAGATCGCCAGCACGAGGTCGGCCTCGGCGATCGCCCGCAGCCGCCGCTCGACGACCGCCCACGGCTTGAGCCGGTCGGAGAGGGAGATGACCGCGAAGTCGCCCCCGATCGGGGCCCCGGCCCGCGCCGCCACGGCCTGCACGGCGCTGACTCCGGGCAGGACGCGGATCGAGACCTCGGCGTACGCCGCGTCCTGCGCCGCCTCGAAGACGGCGGATGCCATCCCGAAGACCCCGGCGTCGCCGCCGGACACGACGGCGACCCTCTTGCCGGCCCTGGCGAGGTCGAGCGCAAGCCTGGCGCGATCCACCTCGACCGTGTTGCCGGAGGCGTGCCGGGTCAGGCCGGGCCGCTGGGGCACCCGCTGCACGTACGGCCCGTAGCCGACGACGTGGTCGACGTCGGCCAGAGCCGAGGACACCTCCGGGGTCAGCCACCCGTCCGGGCCGGGGCCGAGCCCGACGACGAGCAGCTCGGCGCCCGCCGCGGTGTCCTCGGCTACGGCCGGGATCGGGTCGGCGGAGGTGCGAGAGCGCGGGCCGTTGCGCGAGTCGCCGGTGACCACGATCAGCGAGAAGTAGGGCACCGAGTCCGCGTCGACCTCCGCCACGGGCAGCCAGCGTTGTTCGGGCATCGAGGCGCGCTCGACGTACAGCGCATGGTCCAGGCGACCGGCGGCCTCGAGCGCCCGCCGGACGGCGGGGAAGGTGCGGCCGAGCTTCATGATGACCGCGGCGTCGGTGTCGGCCAGTCTGCGCGCCAGCTCGGGCTCGGGCAGGGTGCCGGGGAGCACCGTCAGGACGTCGGTCTGCCGCACCAGGGGGCTGGCCGCAGCGGCAGTGGCCGCCATGAACGCTGGCACGCCGGGCACGATCTCGGTCCGGTAGCGCTCGGCCAGCCGGTCGTGCATGTACATGAAGGAGCCGTAGAAGAGCGGGTCGCCCTCGGCCAGCAGCACGACGTCGCGGCCGGCCTCGAGATGGGCCGCGAGCCGGTCGGCGGACTCCTCGTAGAACTGCGCGAGTGCGCCGGGGTAGCCGCCCGGATGCGGGGTCGCGCCGGTGGTGACCGGATAGGTCAGCTGTTCCTCGATCACAGTCGCCGCGAAGAGATCGGCGGCGATGCGGCGGGCGTTGGACTCCTTGCCGACGCCGGCGTGGAAGGCGACCACGTCGGCGCCCGCGATCAGTCGCGCACCCTTGCGGGTGATCAGCTCGGGGTCGCCGGGGCCGACCCCGACGCCGTAGAAGTGGCCGGTGGTCATTCCTGCTCCTGGGCCAGTGCGTTGAGGGCGGACGAGGTCATCGCGGAGCCGCCGCGACGGCCCCGGACGGTGACGTGGGGGATGTCGATCCCGTGCTGGTCCCTGAGGTCGACGAGGGCCTGCTTGGACTCGGCGGCACCGATGAAGCCGACCGGGCAGCCGACGATCGCCGCCGGCCGTGGGCCGCCGTCGAGGATCAGCTCGAGCAGGTGGAACAGCGCCGTCGGCGCGTTGCCGATCGCCACGACAGCGCCCTCGAGGTGCGCCTCCCAGAGCGAGACGGCCGCCGCCGTGCGGGTCGTGCTCCACTGCCGGGCGAGAGCGGGGACGCGCTCGTCGTTGAGGAAGCACAAGACGTCGTTGCCCTTCGGCAGCCGGCTCCGGGTCACGCCGGTCGCGACCATCGTCGCGTCGCACAGCATCGGCGCACCGGCGTCCAGCGCCGCCCGGGCGGCGGTGACGAGGCCGGGGTGGATCACGAGGTCGTCCGCGAGGTCCACCTGACCGCTGCCGTGGATCATCCGGACCGCCAGCCTCTCCGCGTCCGCCGGCACCGCGCTCAGGTCGGCCTCGCGGCGGATCGTCGCGAAGGAGTCGACGTAGATCGCAGGACCGGCATCGACATAGGGGTAGCGCCGCGGCGGGCGGCGAAGGTCCGACACGTCGCTCATGGGGTCTCCCGGGGGATCAGGATCCCGCGCCACGGGGTGACCACGAGGGCGGGGGCGTCGGCGGTGAGGTCGGCGACGGTGGTGCGGTCCAGGCCGTCGGCCGCCACCTCGACGTGCAGGCCTCCAGGCACCGCCCCGAAGGCCAACGGCGGCGTCGGCGTCGGCAGCCGTGGGTCCGCGACGGCGAGGTCGATCAGGGGGCTGTCCAGCTCCGCCACGTGCCACGGTGCCGCAGGTCCCTCGCCGCGGCGTACGGCGAACGCGTGCGCCAGCTCCGCGATCCGCGCCGCGGCAGTCCTGATCGGCACGACCGGGCCGAGCCCGTCGCCGACCCGGAGCTGGGCCGACTCGGGGTCGAGGGCGACGAGCCCGAGGTCGCAGCTGCGCTCGAGCAGGTCGCCGCGACCGTCGTCGAGCACGAACAGGAAGCGCCCCGACAACGCGGCGAGGTCGGGGTCGGCGCACAGTCGCGCGTCGAGCTCGTCGGCCACGGGGCGCAGGTCGACCCGGCCGCCGGACAGTCCGGTCTGGGGCGACGCCATCACGTTGCGGATCAGCTCGTGGCTGCGGGTCGGCAGCAGGCCGGTCGCCTCGATCGCGCCCAGCACTCGCGGGTCGAGACCGCTGCCGGCGCCGGGGAGGCCGCGCACCTGGAGGTTGGCCCGGGACGTGAGGTGCACGCGCCCGTCGGCGTACGCGTCGCTGACGTCGACGAGCGCCCGCAGCGACGCCGACGCCACCCGGCCACCGATGAGCCGGAGGCGGACGAGCATCCCGTCGGGGGCCGACCACGGTCGGAGCACCCCCGGGCAGAGGTCGCCGCGATGGCGGGTGGTGGACAAATCTGGCACCGATCTGGTCCGGGCCCGTGCGCGGGGCCGTGTGACCCGGCGGCGATTGCCGCTAGGGCCAGCAGGTCTTCGGACTCGGGATCAACCGGGCCGGGGCGCCTTCCCGGAGACGTGCACTCCAGTGGCTGCCACCTCCGGGGAGGCGGCGTGCTCCGCCCGTCACCCTCACCGCTGCGCGTCAGTCCCGGAATCTCACCGGGTTCCCTGACTCCACGTGATGGAGTACGACTGGCGCCACGAGGGTAGCGCAGCGGGCGGAGCCGATCAGCCCAGGCCGAGACGGCGTGCCGTCTCCTCGCGCATCTCGACCTTGCGGACCTTGCCGGTGACGGTCATCGGGAACTCGTCGGCGATGACGACATAGCGCGGGATCTTGTAGTGCGCCAACCTGCCGGCGGCGAACGCCTTGACCGCTGCGGCGTCGAGCGGCTCGGTCCCGGGGCGCATCCGGAGCCACGCGCACACCTCCTCGCCGTACTTCTCGTCCGGGACCCCGATCACCTGCACGTCCTCGACGTCGGGGTGGGTGAAGAGGAACTCCTCGATCTCCCGCGGATAGATGTTCTCCCCGCCGCGGATGACCATGTCCTTGATCCGGCCGACGATGGCGCAGTAGCCGTCCTCGCGCATCACCGCGAGGTCCCCGGTGTGCATCCAGCCGTCCTCGTCGATCGCCTCGCGCGTCTTCTCCTCGTCGTGCCAGTAGCCCAGCATCACCGAGTAGCCACGGGTGCAGAACTCCCCGGTCTCCCCGCGCGCCAGGGTGTCCCCCGTGAGTGGGTCGACGACCTTGACCTCCACGTGCGGGTGGACCCGCCCGATGGTCGCCGTGCGCCGATCGAGGTCGTCGTCGGCACGCGTCTGCGTCGAGACCGGACTCGTCTCGGTCATCCCGTAGGCGATCGACACCTCGCTCATGTTCATGTCTGCGATGCAGCGCTTCATGACCTCGACGGGGCAGGGCGAACCGGCCATGATCCCCGTGCGCAGCGTCGACAGGTCGACGTCGGAGAAGCCCGCCGAGTTCTGCATGGCGATGAACATCGTGGGCACGCCGTAGACCGCCGTGCAGCGCTCGTCCTCGATGGCCTTCAGGGTCGTGGCCGGGTCGAACCCCGGGGCGGGGATGACCATGGTCGCGCCATGGGTGGTGCAGCCGAGGGTGCCCATCACCATCCCGAAGCAGTGGTAGAAGGGCACCGGGATGCAGAGCCGGTCCTGCTCGGTGAGGTTGATCAACTCGGTGACGAAGAAGCCGTTGTTGAGGATGTTGCGGTGACTCAGGGTCGCGCCCTTGGGGAAGCCGGTGGTGCCGGAGGTGTACTGGATGTTGATCGGGTCGTGGGGATCCAGGCTCCAGCTCACGAGCTGCTGGAGGCTGTCGCCGTCCCCGGTCGCGACGAGCTCGGTCCAGTCCTCGGTGCCGATGTGGACCACACGCTCCAGTGGGCTCTGCTCGCGGACCTCCTCGACCATCGCGCGGTAGTCGCTGCCCTTGAACGCCGTGGCACAGATCAGCAGCTTCGCCCCCGACTGGTTGAGCACATAGGCCAGCTCGTGGGTGCGGTAGGCAGGGTTGACGTTGACCAGGATGGCGCCGATCTTGGCGGTCGCGAACTGGGTCATCGTCCACTCGGCGCAGTTGGGCGCCCAGATGGCCACGCGGTCGCCCTTGGTGATCCCGGCGTGGAGCAGGCCGATCGCCAGGGCGTCGACGTCGCGGTCCAGCTCGGCGTAGGTCCAGCGCCGCCCGGTCAGCACCTCGACGAGGGCCTCGCGTTCGCCGTACGCCGCAACGGTCCGCTCGAAGTTCGCGCCGATCGTCTCCTCGAGCAAGCCGGGCGTGGTGTCGCCGGCAGCGATGGACAGCATCGTGTTCGCCATCCTCCGAGCCTCGCACATGGCCTACGTGACCACGCCCGTCGGCAGCGGCCGCTCGACTCGACGACCGGACTCAGGCGTCGGGAGCCCCCCTGCGCATGCGGAGGGCGGCGGCGACCCGCGCCGGGTCATCGAGCAGCCGGCGACGCATCCTGCGCTGCTGCTTGACGGCACCCTTCACGACCAGCGGGCCACCGAGCAGCGTGAGTCGCGGCGACAGGTCGAAGGCACGGGCCATCGAGCCACGCCACCTCGGCACCGCCGTGACCGGCCTCGGTCTGCGCACTACGCGGGCCACGACGTCCGCGACGTCGCCGGGCTCCAGGAGCACCCCGGAGAAGGACATCGAGGCGCACGGGTCGTCGAGCTTGTCGTAGAGCATCGGCGTCCACATGCCGTCGGGGCAGATGCAGCTGACGTGGACGTCGCGCAGACCGGCGATCCGCAGGTCCAGCATCGTGGACACGCTCAGCCCCATCACCGCGTGCTTGGTGCCGGCGTAGACCGCCTCGCCCGGCACCGCCGACAGACCTGCGAGCGACACGATGTTGACGACGTGCCCACGTCCGGCCTTCGTCATGACTCCCAGCGCCGCGGCCATGCCGTGCGTCGTGCCCAGCACGTTGACGTCGAACATCAGCTGTCGCGTCTGGGCCGACTGCTCCCACATCGGCCCGGTGAAGAGCACCCCCGCGTTGTTGACCCACAGAGCGAGCGAACCGGCTTGCCGCACGGTGCGGGCGGCCAGCTCGGGTGCCGCGTCCGCGTCGCGGACGTCGTAGCCCGACGCGAAGGCGCCGTTGCCGACCTCCTCGGCCACAGCCTCGGCGAGGGCCTGGTCCACGTCGGTCACGTGCACGGTGTGGCCCAGCGCCCCCAGCCGCAACGCGACCTCACGCCCGAGACCGCCGCCTGCACCGGTGACCAGCGCACCACCCCTGGTCATGCGGATGCACCGTCGCGTGCGCGGACGGCGTCCGCACGGGCGGCCCCACGCTGTCGTTCGCGGTCGAGCTCCCACAGATAGCGGTCGAAGTCGACCTCCATCGTGTGCCGCGCCGAGGAGTAGAACCGCTTCTTGTACGCCGCGTCGTCGTCCGCGAGCTGCCGACGCAGGTGCCGCTCGGGCGGCAGGACGTAGCGCCCATAGATGAGCTCGGCGACCAGCCGGCTCTGGGCCTCGGCCAGCGGCATCACCGCTCCCAACGGCTGCAGCAGCCCGATGAAGAACAGACCCGGGAGATCTGGGTGCACCATCCGCTTCCACAGCGGCAGGTCGTTGCCCGCCGCCGAGACCAGGTCGGGGTCCAGGAACGGGAAGGTGACGTTGTAACCGGTCGCCCACACGAGCAGGTCGCAGGGCACCGAGCTGCCGTCGGTGAAGACCACTCGGTCACCGTCGAGGCGCTCGATGCCAGGCTTGGCCAGGAGCCGGCCCGAGCGCAGCGCCCCGCGGATGCCCTCGGACTGCACCGGGTGCGACTGCCCGGGCCTGTGCTCGGGCTGCGGCAGGCCCAGCTTGGCGACATTGCCGGCGACGCGAGCACCGAACGACATCCGGGCAGCGGTGACCCAGAACGGCAACCAGGACGGCAGGGTGAGCTGGTCGGCGGGCTTGCCGAGCGCGTACTTCGGAAGCACCCACTGCCCGCGACGCTGGGAGATGACCGCGTAGCGGGCGACCTTCGAGGCCTCGACCGCGATGTCCATCGCCGAGTTGCCGGCACCCACGGCGACGACGTCACGACCGCTGAGCTGGTCGGCGCAGTTGTAGTCGTGCGAGTGGATCTGCTCGCCGTTGAACGTGCCGGGGTATGCGGGGTCGGGCCAGCGCGCGTCCCAGTGGTGGCCGTTGGCGACGATCACGTTGTCGTACTCCCGCTGCTGCGCACCGCCGGGCCCGGTGAAGCTGACGAGCCAGCGACCGGCCCCGGTGGGCTCGACCGTGTCGACTCGCGTGTCGAAGGTGATGGTGTGCCTGAACCCGAAGTGATCCACGTACGCCGCGAAGTAGTCGGCAACCTGGTGGTGCTTCGCGTAGTCCGGGTAGTCCTCCGGCATCGGGAAGTCCGAGTAGGCCATGCGGGGGCACGAGGTGTTGATCTCCAGCGTCTCGTAGCAGGCGGACTGGTCGTTGGGATTCTCATAGACCCAGGTGCCGCCCACGGCGCTGCCGAGCTCGAAGCAGTCGAAGGGCAGCCGGGCCTCATACAGCGTCTTGGCGGCGGCGATCCCACTCGACCCGGCGCCGATCACGCACGTGGTCGGCATCTTCGCGTCGGACGGGAGGCGCTCGCGCCGGGCCGGTGCACGGTCTTGGGGCTTGACGAGGTAGGACATGTCCGAGATCGTGGCATCGAAAACGCAACGTTTCAATAGCTCGTCAGGGGGATCTCGTGCAGGGCACCAGCGCAGCACAGGCCAAGGTCTGGCGGGGAAGCACGTCGGAGCAGCGCTCCGACGAGCGCCGTCAGCGGCTGCTCGTAGCCGGCCTGGAGATCTTCGGGACCACCGGCTACCACAGCAGCACCGTGAGCGGGCTCTGCTCCGCGGCCACGGTGTCCACCCGGACCTTCTACGAGCTCTTCAACCAGCGCGCCGACCTGCTCGAGGCGATCTACGCGCAGGTGACGGACCAGATCCGCGTCGACATCGAGCAGCTCCCGACTCCGACCGTCGCCGACATCGAGCAGTGGGCGGGCGACGCCGTGCGAGCAGTCGTCGGGCCGCTGCTCGCCGATCTGCGAGCCTGCCAGATCATCGAGATCGAGGTCGTAGGCCTCTCCGAACAGATCGAGGAGAGGCGGCGCCAGACCACGCTGGCGATCGCGCAGGGTCTCGATGCCGTGCAACTCGCCCTCACCGACCCGGCCGCACCCCAGCCGTCGCGAGCCGACCGGGAGCTCGTCGGCGTGTTCGTCGTCGGCGGCATCAGCGAGTCACTGGTCGCCCACCTGCGCACGCCCCCGGCCGATCGCCGATCGGCCGAGGAGCTTCTCGACATGATGACCGCGATCCTCCTGAGGGTGCTCAAGCCGTAGGCATCACCTGTCCTGCTCGATGCGGTCGGCGACGTGCTCGGCGATCGCCAGGCAGGAGGTCGCGGCGGGCGAGGGCGCGTTGCGCAGCGTGGTGATGCCATCCTGGTGGCCGATGCGGAAGTCCTCGACCAGGGAGCCGTCGCGGGCGACCGCCTGGGCGCGCACGCCGGCACCGGCGCGGACCACGTCGGCCGTGCCGATCTCCGGGACGTAGCGGCTGGCCCTCCTCATGTAGGCCGTCACCGAGAGGCTGGCGCCCAGCTGGTTGGCGA
>NZ_JANPEO010000412.1:0-1854 GCF_031422975.1 Nocardioides sp.
CGGTCTGGCCGACCGCGGCGCGCACCAGAGCCGGGGGGAGTCCCAGCTCGCCCACCGGGCGACCGACCGCGTCGTCGGGCAGGTCGAGCAGGCGGCGCGCCTCGTCGTTGACGAGCTGCACCCGGTCCTGGTCGTCCAGCAGCAGCAGGCCCTCCCGGACAGCGTGCAGTACGGCGCGGTGGTACTCGTACATGCGACCGAGCTCCTGCTCGCCCAGGCCGTGGGTCTGGCGCCGCAGCCGACGGCTGATCAGCCAGGCGCCGAGCAGGCCGACCGCGAGCACGACCGCCGCGGCGATGCCGACGGGCAGCAACGCAGCGGGGAGCGCCCGGTCGATCCGCTCGATCGTGATGCCGACCGAGACCAGGGCGACGACGTCGCCGTCGACGTCGACCGGTACCACTGACCGCATGGACGGTCCGAGCGTCCCGGTGTACTCCTGGGTGAAGACCCTCCCCTCGGGAGCGCCGCCGAGGTCGCCGATGAACTTCTGGCCGATCTGCACGGGATCGGGGTGGGTGTAGCGGGTGCGGTCGAGGGCCATCACCACGACGAAGTCGACCTTGGTGTCGGCGCGCACGCGCTCGGTGAAGGGCTGCAGCTGCACCGACGGGTCGGCATCGTCCAGCGCGTCGTGCACGGCGGGAGAGTCGGCCACGGTCTGCGCCACGGAGAGCGCACGGTCCACCGCGCTGTCACGCGCGTCCTGGCGGGCGTCATAGGTCGCCAGCCCCAGCCCGGCGACCACCACGAGGAGCACCACGAGCACCTGGAGCATCAGCACCTGCCGGGCGACGGATCCCTCGTGTGGCCTGCCCATGCGGGCATTGTGCCGCAACCCGGCGAGGTGGGCTCCACCGTGAACTCAACGAACACAACGGTGACGTGCGTCACAACCGCGCCCACCATGTTCGCCATGGCACCGGGCACCCGGCCCGGGCCGCTCCTGGAGGAATCATGAGTTCCACGACTTCCGAGACGCCAGCAGGCGCCGTACGACGCAAGGACAAGACGCACTACCTCTACGTCGCGGTGATCGCCGCTGTCGGACTCGGTATCGCCGTCGGCCTCATCGCCCCCGCGTTCGCCGTGGAGCTCAAGCCGATCGGCCAGGGCTTCGTGGCGCTGATCAAGATGATGATCCAGCCGGTGATCTTCTGCACCATCGTGCTCGGCGTCGGCTCCGTCCGCAGCGCCGCCAAGGTGGGCAAGGTCGGCGGTCTGGCGTTGGGCTACTTCATGGTGATGTCCACGGTGGCGCTCGGTATCGGCCTGCTGGTCGGCAACGTCCTGCACCCCGGCTCGGGGCTGAACCTCACCGAGGAGGCGGCGTCGGCCGGAGCGGAGCAGGCCGCAGGCGCGCACGCCAGCACGACCGACCTGCTGCTCGGCATCATCCCGGACTCGATGCTGTCCGCGCTGACGTCCGGAGAGGTGCTGCAGACCCTGCTCGTCGCCCTGCTCGTGGGCTTCGCGCTGCAGGCCATGGGCCGACCCGGCGAGCCGATCCTGCGCGGCGTCGGACACGCCCAGCGGCTGGTGTTCCGGGTGCTTGCGATGGTCATGTGGGTCGCCCCGGTCGGCGCGTTCGGCGCCATGGCCGCCGTGGTCGGCGAGACGGGGGTCGACGCGCTCACGAGCCTGGCCGTGTTGATGCTCGGCTTCTACGCCACCTGCGCCGTCTTCGTGTTCGGCGTCCTCGGCACCCTGCTCAAGGTGACGACCGGCATCAACATCTTCGCGCTGCTCAAGTACCTCGCCCGCGAGTTCCTGCTGATCTTATCGACCTCGTCGTCCGAGTCGGCGCTGCCGCGGCTGATCGCAAAGATGAACCACGCCGGCGTCGACGGCTCG
>NZ_JANPEO010000413.1:0-4851 GCF_031422975.1 Nocardioides sp.
GCGGCTTTCGGGTCGCTGGACTCAGAACTCCGCCACGGACCCCGTCGCGGGCCGACCAGACTTCCCGGCTCACCTGAGGTCCAGCCTAGCGGGGATCCCGGGCCGGGAGGCTTCGTCGGCGGCTTGTGTAGGGTCGGGCGCGTCAGCCCGCGCCGTACGAACGCGGCAACACATTCGCGAAGGAACATCCATGGCCCCCGTTCCGACCACGCCGACCGATAGGGACACCGATCCCACGATCGGCGCTCTCGTCATCGACGCCAGTCGAGACATCTCGACGCTGATCTCCAAGGAGATCGAGCTGGCCAAGTCGGAGCTCAAGGTCAGCTTCAGGCACGGGGGCGCCGGCATCGGTCTCTTCGCCGCCGCCGGGTTCCTCGGTCTGCTCGCGATCATCATGTTGTCGGTCGCGTTCGCCTACTTCCTCCACATGACCGGGCTGGACCTGGCGTGGTGCTTCCTGATCGTGTTCGGCGCCTATCTCCTGGTCGCCGGCATCCTCGCCTTCGTCGGCTTCAAGCAGGTCAAGCAGGTCAGGGGCCCCGAGCGCGCGATCTCGCAGGGCAGGGAGATCCCGGCCGCCCTCCGCGGCCGCAGCTGACCTGGCTCCTCAGCCGGCGCAGCTCCCGGTGTCCACCTCGGCCTCCGAGGTGACGCCCAGGGCAGCGCTCTCGGAGATCTGCTCGGCCGTCAGGGCGTAGCCCGTGTCCGGGTCGGTGACCGACGCGGCGAAGATCAGCCCGACCACGTCGCCCGCCGAGTTGACGATCGGGCCGCCGGAGTTGCCCTGCCGGATCAGCGCACGCAGCGAGAAGACGTCGCGCAGCACGGTGCCCTCGCCGTAGATGTTGGGCGACCGGAGGCGCTGCTCGGCCCGGATCCGGCCGGTCTGCACGTCGTAGGGCCCGTCCTGTGGATAGCCCAGCACCGCAACCCCGTCCTGGGCCTCGGCGCTCTTGTCGAACACCAGGTGCGGCAGCTCGCCCTCGTCGAGCGCCAGCACGGCCACGTCGATCTCGGGGTTGTAGACGACCACGGTCGCGGGCACTGACGAGCCACCGACCTCGACCTCGGGGTTGTCGACGCCCGCCACGACGTGCGCGTTGGTCATCAGCCGGCCGGGCGAGTAGAGGAACCCCGACCCCTCGACGCCGCTGCCGCAGTTGTTGCTGCCCCGCACCTTGAGCACGCTCGGTGCCGCGCCGAGCACGTCCGGATCGGTGAGGAGCCGGGTCGGACCTGGCCCGACCCGGACGATCCGCTCCGGCGCGAAGGGCTCGAGGTAGCGCGGGAAGAAGGTCGTGCCGACCACGTTGTTGAAGGCGCCCAGCACGTCGGATGCCTGGTCGGGGAGGAAGTCGTCGACCTCGGCGAGCACGGCCGAGCCGCGGACGATCGGGGTGATGCCGTCGATCCGCGAGCCCGAGATCGCGACCCCGAGGGCCCAGGAGACCAGCAGGACGGCGGTCGCGCTCAGCGCTGCACCGCCGACCGCGTCGACGGCGCGGATGGGCTGCCACTTGATCCGGGCCCGGATCCGGGCGCCGACGTACTGCAGCGAGGCCTGCCCCAGGGAAGCGGACAGGATCACGATGAAGAGCGCGCCCAGCGAGACCCACAGCGACGGTGCGGCGTCGCCGAGCGCGGTCGGCGCGACCCAGACCCCGAAGAGGCCGCCGCCCAGCAGACCCGCGGTGGCGAAGGCTCCGGTGACGAAGCCCTGCCAGTACCCCGACAGGGCGTAGATGGCCACGAGCGCCACCAGGCACCAGTCGAGGATGTTCACGGGCTACTCCTCGAAGCGTGTGTTCGACCGTGGGGCAACGGTCGGTGTGGGATCACCATGCAGCATGTGGTCCGGCAGGTCACGCACCCGCTCGCTGTCCCACTCGCTGGACCAGCCGACGTAGTCGAAGAGCCGGGAGATGATGCCGGCCGTGAAGCCCCACAGGATGACGTCGCGGTCGGGCCCGATCAGGAATCCCGGGCCGAGCCAGCCCGACGGGTGCCGCACGTTGATCCGGTTTGCGGGATCGACCAGGTCGGCGATGGCGACGTGGTGGATCGCGTGCACCTCGTCGGGGCTGATGACGCTCACGTCTCCTCGCTCGCGCCAGTAGCCGAGGATCGGCGTCACCGCGAAGTTGGACGGCGGCAGCCACAGCTCGGGCAGCTCACCGAACAGCTCGATCTCGGCCGGGTCGAGCCCGACCTCCTCCTCCGCCTCACGCAGCGCCGCTTGCACCGCGGTCTCCCCCGGGTCGATGGTGCCGCCCGGGAACGAGACCTGCCCCGGGTGCGATCGCATGTGGTGCGCGCGCTCGGTCAGGAGCAGCTCGCCCAACCCGTCGCCGTCGAGGTCGGCAAAGAGGATGAGGACGGCGCCGCGGCGGGCATCGCTGCCCTCCGGCGGCATGAAGCGGGTCAGCTCGTGCACAGTGATCGCCTGGGCGCCCTCCGCGAGCGGTGTCAACCAGTCGGGGATGGTCGACAGTCCGTCCCGCGAGCTGGGTCGCTCACCCGCGTCCCGCTCGTCCGGGTCGCTCACAGCGTCACCCCGAGGTACTCGTCGACCATGGCCACCAGCTGATCGGTCGAGTCGATGACGACGGCCTCGACGTGGGTGACCGTGCCGTCCGCGTCGACGAACGCGAGGAACGGGAGCCCCCGCAGCAGCGGGAACGCGCCTGCGCCGTTGATGGTGCCGGCCTCGTCCCGCACGAGGGGGTAGGTCACGCCGGACTGCTCGACGAGCGCGCGCGCCTTGTCGGTCTGCGCGTCCTGGAAGTCGATCCCGAGCATGGCCACGCGGTCGCCGTACGCCGCATGGAACTCCTCGAGGATCGGCATCTCCCTTCGGCACGGACCACACCAGGAGGCCCACACCGAGATGACCGCCGGGCCCGTGAAGTCACCGAGGTCGACGTCGTCACCGCCGTCGAAGCCGGCGAGCGTGACGTCGGGCAACCCATCGTCGAGAGCCTCGTCAGGCGACGCCGTGCAGCCGCTCAGCAGGAGCAACGCGCACAGGGCGACGGCGACAACCCGGATCACGCCGGCCCCTGGGTCTTGACCAGCATCTCCGCCTCGATCGGGTCCGTCGGGCCCGCACCGAAGGACGGGCAGAGCCTGGCGAGCGGGCAGGCCCCGCAGGCGGGCTTCTTCGCGTGGCAACGGCGACGGCCGTGCCAGATCAGGTGGTGCGACACCATCGTCCAGTCGCGCCTGGGGAAGAGCGCCGCGACCGCGTGCTCGACCTTGACCGGGTCGGTCTCCTCGGTCCACCCAAGGCGGCGTGCGAGCCGGCCGAAATGGGTGTCGACCGTGATGCCGGGGACGTCGAAGGCGTTGCCGAGCACGACATTGGCCGTCTTGCGTCCGACACCGGGCAGCGTCACCAGGTCGTCGAGCCGCCCGGGGACCTCGCCGTCGTAGCGCTCCACCAGCGCCTGGCTCAGCTTGAGCAGCGCATCGGTCTTGGCCCGGAAGAAGCCGAGCGGGCCGACGATCTGCTCGAGGACTTCGCGGGGAGCACCCGCCATCGCCGTGGGATCGGGATAGGCCGCGAACAGGGTCGGCCGCAACGCGTTGACCCGGCGGTCGGTGGTCTGGGCGCTCAGCACCGTGACCACCAGCAGCTGGAACGGGTTGTCGAAGTCGAGCTCGCAGTGTGCGTCTGGATAGGTCTCGGCCAGGATCCGGTTGGCCTTGCGCGCCCGGCGCACCAGCGACGTCTCGGGAGGCGCAGGCGGCAGGCTGGCACGAGGCGCGGTGGCGGGGCGGGCGGGCACGTGGGCAGCCTACGACGCGGCATCGACGGACCACTGGCTGGTCAGTTGCGCTCCGATCGGCCCCGATTGACTCGTGTGACCCAGACCACGGCTAGGATTCCCCCGATCAGGCAGGCCCCTAGGTTGGAGGACACCGGTGGACAACGACGTGTTGCGTCAGGCTCCGCTGTTCAGCGCGCTCGACGACGAGGCAGCCACGGCGCTGCGCAACTCGATGGCCGAGACCAGACTGCGCCGCGGCGACGTGTTGTTCCACGAGGGCGACTCGGGCGACAAGCTCTACATCGTCGCCGAGGGAAAGGTGAAGCTCGGCCGCTCGTCCTCCGACGGCCGCGAGAACCTGCTCGCCATCATGGGCCCCGGCCAGATGTTCGGTGAGCTCTCGCTCTTCGATCCCGGTCCCCGCTCCGCGACGGTCACCGCCGTCACCGACGCCACCTTCGCGTCGCTCTCCCACGAGGACCTGCTGCGCTGGCTCGACGGGCGTCCGATCGTCGCCCGCGGACTGCTCAACCAGCTCGCGGCTCGCCTGCGCAAGTCCAACGACGTCGTGGCCGACCTGGTCTTCTCCGACGTCCCCGGCCGTGTCGCCAAGGCGCTGCTCGACCTCGCCGACCGCTTCGGCCGCACCGCCGACGACGGCGTCCACGTCCACCACGACCTCACCCAGGAGGAGCTCGCCCAACTGGTCGGCGCCTCCCGCGAGACGGTCAACAAGGCGCTCGCCGACTTCGCCTCGCGCGGCTGGCTGCGCCTGGAGCCCCGCTCCGTGGTGATCATGGACCTCGAGCGGCTCTCGCGCCGCGCGCGCTGACTGGAAGATTTCTTGCAGCACTGACCCCCGACCCGGCCGCCGCGCGCGTCGTACGTCATGAAGGGGGTGTGCGGTGACCGATCGGTCCGGGTTCGACGAGTTCGTCCACGCACGTGGCGCCGCCCTGGCACGCACGGCGTACCTGCTCACCGGTGACCACCACCTCGCCGAGGACCTCGTGCAGGCCGCGCTCGTGCAGGCGGCCCGCCACTGGGAGCGCATCGACACCTCGCCGGAGGCCTATGT
>NZ_JANPEO010000414.1:0-1849 GCF_031422975.1 Nocardioides sp.
GTACGCCGCGGCGCTGGCCGAGCGGTTGCCCTGGCGCCGACTGATGCTCGCCTCCTGGATCGTGGGGCTCGCCTGGATGCTGGCGCTGGCCCTCGTGGACGGCGGCTCCGGCATCAGCCGGGTCCTGGGCAATCCCTACGAGTACCTCGAGACCGCGCGCGCGACGAGCGACATCTCGGCCATGCTGCAGGAGTATGTCGATCGCATCCCCTACGCCGCCAGTGACAACTGGGTCACCCACGTGGCCGGGCACCCGCCCGGTGCCCTCCTGTTCTTCGTGGTCCTGGACCGGCTCGGGCTGGCCGCCGACTTCTCGGCCGGTCTGGTGGTGACCGCCATCGCCGCGAGCTCCACTGTCGCCGTGCTGGTCGCGCTCCGGGCGCTGGGCGCCGAGACGTCGGCTCGTCGTGCTGCGCCGTTCCTGGTGCTGGGTCCGGCGGCCCTGTGGACGGCGGTGTCCGCTGATGCGCTCATCGCGGCCGTGGCGGCCTGGGGACTGGCTGCCCTGGCGCTGGCCGGCACGACCCGGAACGGGCGCGGGCGGATGGTCGTGTGGTCGGTGGTCGCCGGCCTGCTCCTGGGCTACTGCGTGATGATGTCGTACGGGATGCCTCTGCTGGGTTTGCTCGCCGTGGGAGTGCTGGTCGCGGCGAGGGCCTGGCAGCCGCTCGTGGTGTCCGCCCTGAGTGCCAGCGCGGTGGTTCTCCTGTTCGCCGCAGGCGGGTTCTCACTGTGGGAGGCCTTCCCGGTCCTGCAGGAGCGCTACTGGGAGGGTGTCGCCGCGGACCGCCCCGCGTCCTATTGGATGTGGGCCAACCTGGCGGCCCTCACGCTGTGCGCCGGGCCGCTTCTCGTCGCGGGACTTGGTCAGCTTCTGTCGGGTTGGCGTCAGGCCGAGCGAGCGGTGTTGCTGCTCGTTGGAACGGCCGCCTCGGCGATCGCGATCGCGGACCTCTCCCGCATGAGCAAGGGGGAGGTTGAGCGGATCTGGCTCCCGTTCGTGCCCTGGCTGCTGCTGAGCACTGCACTCCTGCCCGAACGCTGGCGCCGCCCGGGTCTGGCGGCCCAGATGGGGGTCGCCCTGCTCCTTCAGCACCTGCTGTACACGAGCTGGTGAGCGGCCAGTCTGTTCCCGTCGTGGATACCGTCTACTCATGAAGGCCACGCCGCCAGCGCGCGATGCAAGCCCTCACCGGTTCGTTCGCACGGGGAGTCATCATCTCGCGTGGTTTCCCGCGCTGCTCCTGTTCCTCACTATCGTCGAGCTGATCGCCGCGGTCGCGGTGCCTGGCGTGGCGCAGTTCGACGGCAAGGGTTGGTCGGTCCGTCTGGTTGCCTACCCCGTTCTCATGCTGCTGGCCCCGGCGCTGTGGTGGGCGACCCGCGGCCATGAGGCGGCGCGCCGACCGCCGTACGTCGCATTCGGCCTGGTTATGTTGCCATTCCTGTCCGACACCACCGCCAACTGGCTCGACCTGTTCCGAAGGGTCGCCTGGTGGGACGACCTCAGTCACTTCGCCCACTGGTTCGTGCTCTGTGCCGGGCTGGGACTGCTCATCGCGCCGCCGGTGCGGCCGCGCTGGATGATTGTCCCGCTGATCGGCGGACTTGGAGCGATGCTCGCCCTCGCCTGGGAGCTGGGGGAGTACTGGCTGTTCATCCGGGCGGGCAAGGAGGCGGGAGGCGCCTACCGCGACACCCTCGGCGACGAGATACTCGGCACCTGCGGTGCCCTGCTGGCTGGGGTCGTCGTCGCCTGGTGGACGACGCGGACAACGCGGACGACGCGGCGCCAAGGACGTACGCCAACCGTTAGCGGCTGATCGGGCGAGCCTGCGGTGAGGTGACG
>NZ_JANPEO010000415.1:0-4007 GCF_031422975.1 Nocardioides sp.
GCCCGGACCAACTGGCGGCGCCCGACATGGACTTCGGCCGATCACATGTCGGCGGCCGCCAGTTGATCGCAGCGCACCTACCAACGCGGGCGAGCCCACACGGAGCAAGGGTGCCCGCGGGTGGCAGGCGACGTCGGATCAGTCCAGGTAGTCGCGCAGCACCTGGGAGCGGCTCGGGTGACGCAGCTTGCTCATCGTCTTCGACTCGATCTGGCGGATCCGCTCACGCGTCACGCCGTAGACCTTGCCGATCTCGTCGAGGGTCTTGGGCTGGCCGTCGGTGAGGCCGAAGCGCATGCTGACCACACCGGCCTCCCGCTCGGAAAGGGTGTCGAGCACGGCGTGCAGCTGCTCCTGGAGAAGCGTGAAGCTGACTGCGTCGGCAGGCACGATGGCCTCGGAGTCCTCGATCAGGTCACCGAACTCGGAGTCGCCGTCCTCACCCAGGGGCGTGTGCAGCGAGATCGGTTCGCGGCCGTACTTCTGGACCTCGATGACCTTCTCAGGAGTCATGTCGAGCTCCTTGGCGAGCTCCTCGGGTGTGGGCTCGCGACCCAGGTCCTGGAGCATCTGCCGCTGCACCCGGGCGAGCTTGTTGATGACCTCGACCATGTGCACGGGGATGCGGATGGTGCGGGCCTGGTCGGCCATGGCGCGGGTGATGGCCTGACGGATCCACCACGTGGCGTACGTCGAGAACTTGTAGCCCTTGGTGTAGTCGAACTTCTCGACCGCTCGGATCAGACCGAGGT
The DNA here is from genome assembly GCF_031422975.1 of Nocardioides sp. Taxonomy (GTDB): domain Bacteria; phylum Actinomycetota; class Actinomycetes; order Propionibacteriales; family Nocardioidaceae; genus Nocardioides. Next base: position 753 of record NZ_JANPEO010000415.1, read on the forward strand.
TGCCTTCCTGGATCAGGTCGAGGAAGAGCATGCCGCGGCCGGTGTAGCGCTTGGCCAGCGAGACGACGAGGCGGAGGTTGGCCTCGAGGAGGTGGTTCTTGGCGCGGCGGCCGTCCTCGGAGATCCACTCGAGCTCCTCGAGCACCTTCGGGGTGATCTTGCCGCCCTTGCCGAGCTTCTCCTCGGAGAAGAGGCCGGCCTCGATCCGCTTGGCGAGCTCGACCTCCATCTCGGCGTTGAGGAGGGGCACCTTGCCGATCTGCTTGAGGTAGTCCTTGACCGGGTCGGCGGTGGCGCCGGCAACCATGACCTGCTGCTCGGGCTCGTCGGTGTCGTCCGAGGCGGAGACGGTGAAAGCCTGCTTCTCGTCGTCCTTGATCGTCGGGTCGACCTTGACGTCCTTCTCGAACTGCTCGTCCGGCAGGTCGGGCAGCAGCTTCTTGCCGTCGGCGCCGACGGAGGCCGGCGCGAGGTCTGCGGCCACGTCGACCGCGTCGGACTTGGCGGCGGCGGCCTTTCTGGCCGGGGTCTTCTTCGCGGGAGCGTCGGCGGCGGTCTTGGCTGCCGGCGACTTCTTCGTGGTGCTGGTGGCGGCCACGGACTTCTTCGCCGGAGCCTTCTTCGCGGCGGTCTTCTTGGCGGCCGCGGTGGTCGTCTTACGGGCACTGGAGGTGGCAGCGACCGCACGGGTGCTCGCCGCATCCACGTTCACGCTGATGCCGAGGGCGCTGATGTGCACCAGGAGGGCCTTCAGATGGCGAGGTTCGACCGCGGCGTCGTCACTGGCCTGGCGCACTTCATTGGGAGTCACACTCCCAGTGGGGGTTCCGCGCTCGATCAGCGCAACGATGGACGGGTGCGTGAGCACCTCTGCGGGGAGCAACTTGCGTGCGTGCGGGGACACGAACACCTCTCGTCAAAACGGCATCGGGGCGCGGCGAGGCCCGGTCAAGTCAAGAGCCGCATTGTCATTCTGCCACGCGGTTGTTCGCGACCTGTCAACGGTGCGGCAAGGGCGCGTCGCGCGGGTGCGACCAGTGCGACCTCAGCCCGCAGCAACGGCCTTCGCGGCCGCCTTCTTCTGCTTCTTGAAGTCGCGAACCTTCAACAAGGAGGCGGGGTCCACGACGTCGGCCACGGACCGATAGCCCTCGAGCGCGTAGTCGCCCACGACCTGTTCCCATCCCTCGGGCCGGACACCGCGTTGCTTGGCGAGCAGCGCGATGAAGATCTGCGCCTTCTGCTTGCCGAAGCCCGGCAGCGCCATCACCCGCGTCAACAGGTCCTTGCCGTCGGCGGCCTGGGTCCACAGTCGGGAGGCGTCACCGTCGTAGTCGTCGGTGACGATGCGGGCGAGCTCCTGGAGCTTGGCCGACATCGACCCCGGGAACCGGTGGATGGCCGGCGTGGTGGCTGCCATCGCGGCGAAGTCCTGCGGATCCGCGGCCGCGATGGCCGCCGGGTCGAAGTTGCCGAACCGGTCGATGACCTTGGCGGGACCGCGGAAGGCGTGCTCCATGGGGTACTGCTGGTCGAGCAGCATTCCCGCCAGCAGCGCGAAGGGCGACTCGTCGAGGATCTTGTCGGCTCCCGGGTCGCCGGTGATCTGGATGGCCATGGGGTCATCTTGCCCGACGACGCCCAGCCGTGACGTGGTCAGTCGGCCTTGACCGCCAGCACCGGGCAGTGGGCGTCGAGGAGGATCCGCTGCGCGTTGGAGCCCAGGATGAGCTTGCCGACGGGCGAGCGGCGACGCAGCCCGATCACCAGGAGTTCGGCCGAGTTGGCCTCGGCGAGGCTGATCAGGTCTTCGGCCGGCTCGAAACCGCGGACGAGCTGGCGGATGTCGTACTCCACGCCGGACGCGTCCAGCGTCTTGCGGACGGCGTCCATCTCACCTTCTGCGGCGCGCGCCTTGGTCTGGTCGAAATCGTTGCCGCCGCGGTGCGAGTTGACCACCACCAGCTTGCTGCCACGGAGCTTGGCCTCCGAGATGGCGGTGGCCAGCGCGGCTTCGCCCTCGGGCTTGGGAACATATCCGACAACGACGGTGCCCATGGCGTCTCCTTCTCGCGTGCCGGCGCGCATCGTTGCGCCCGGGCTTCTCCGCACCGTATCGAATCTGCAGCCCCGGCGGGAGGCTGTGGACGACGCGGCGCACCGCGGTCGAAGTCGGGGCAGGGTGGAGCCATGCCCGTGTTCGCGCCGATCACCCGCTCCGAGCACGCGGTGTTCCGTGGCGCGGTGCTCGAATTCAAGGAGGCGTATCCGCGAGGTCGGTCCCCGGTGTCGATGCAGGTGGGTGTGCCGGGGCGCCTCGTCGCTCGCCATGTCGTCGAGCACGGGCAGGTGCTCGACCAGGCCCTGCGCACCGACATTGCAGCCGCGCTGCTCCAGCGCACGGCCGCCGCGGCAGGTCATCGCTGGGCGTGGCTGACCCGCATCGGTTCGCTGGCGCTGCACGACGCCGACGTGGCGTGGTCGGCTGCGTGGTACGCCGCCTGCGCGGAGGCCGGAGTCGACATGGCGTTCGTCGTGGTCACGCGCACAGGGTGGCGCGACCCGCGCACCGACGTGCTGCGTGAATGGAGCAGGCTGCGTCGGCGCTCGGCGCCCTGATCAGTCCCAGGTGTGCGCCGGCTCGTTGGTGTGCATGCGCTCGCGATACTCCAGCAAAGTCGCCCGGAGCGCGTCGAACCGATCCTCTCGGTCGCGCCGGCGCATCCGCGCGACGAACCACTCCGCGCCCGTGGTGCCCAACAGGCAGCGCTGCTCGATGATGCCGAGCAGCCGGTCGCGCACCGCGCCCTCGACACCCCAGGCGTCCAGTCCCTCGGCCGCCATCGGCAGCAGCCGGCGCAGCACCAGCTCGGTGGCACGCACCTGACCGATGCCCGGCCAGTAGATCTGCGCGTCCACGCCCTGCTGGGCCGCGACGTGGAAGTTCTCCTCGGCCGCGGAGAAGGACATCTGCGACCACAGCGGCCGCTCGCTCTCGGCAAGGGAGCGGACCAGGCCGAAGTAGAAGGCGGCGTTGGCAATCGTGTCGGCCACGGTCGGCCCGGCGGAGAGCAATCGGTTCTCCACCCGCAGGTGGGGCACTCCCCCGGCGATGTCGTAGACCGGGCGGTTCCAGCGGTAGATCGTGCCGTTGTGGAGACGCAGCTCGGGCAGCGTCGGCGTGCCGCCGGCCTCGAGCACCTCGAGCGGGTCCTCCTCGTCGGTGATCGGCAGCAGGGCCGGGAAGTAGCGGAC
>NZ_JANPEO010000416.1:0-2858 GCF_031422975.1 Nocardioides sp.
ACGACGACAGCGACCTTCACGTGTCCTACGGGAGCTGGGCCGGACGGTCTTCGGCGACGGGCACGGTCCGTGCCACCTCGCGGGAGGACGCGCAGGTGGGGCTGACGTTCACCGGCACGGCGCTGACCTGGGTCACGACCACGGGTCCCGGCCAGGGGTTGGCGCGGGTCGAGATCGATGGAGCGACGGTCACGACGGTGGACAACTGGACCGCCTCGACCCGGAGACGAGTCCCCCGGACCTTCAGCGGGTTGGCTCCGGGGACACATCGGGTGCGCATCATCGTGCTCGGTCGGCACCGCCCGGCCAGCACCGCCAGCGAGCTCGTCATCGACGCCTTCGTCGTCAGCTGATCCAGCACGCCTCGACAATCGATGACTGGCGTGCGACATGATGTGCGCATGGGCAAGCAGGAAGACTTCGTACTCCGTGCACTCGAAGAGCGCGACGTCCGCTTCGTGCGGTTGTGGTTCACCGACGTCCTGGGCTTCTTGAAGTCCGTGGCGGTGGCCCCGGCCGAGCTCGAAGGGGCCTTCGACGAGGGCATCGGGTTCGACGGCTCCGCGATCGAGGGCTTCGCCCGCGTCTACGAGTCCGACATGCTTGCCAAACCCGACCCGGCGACCTTCCAGATCCTGCCGTGGCGGGGCGAGGGCCCGGCCACGGCCCGGATGTTCTGCGACATCGTGATGCCCGACGGCAGCCCGTCGTACGCCGATCCGCGCCACGTCCTCAAGCGCACCCTCAGCACCGCCGCCGACAAGGGCTTCACGTTCTACACGCACCCCGAGATCGAGTTCTACCTCTTCAAGGACCACCCCGTGGCCGGGGAGGAGCCGCGCCCGGTCGACCGCAGCGGCTACTTCGACCACACCGCCCAGTCGATGGGCTCCGACTTCCGCCGCGAGGCCATCTCGATGCTCGAGGCGATGGGGATCTCGGTCGAGTTCAGCCACCACGAGGGCGGCCCGGGCCAGAACGAGATCGACCTGAGGTACGCCGATGCGCTCTCCACGGCCGACAACATCATGACCTTCCGGACCGTGATCCGTGAGGTCGCGCTGAGCCAGGGCATCTGGGCCTCGTTCATGCCCAAGCCCTTCACCAGCCACCCGGGATCGGGGATGCACACCCACGTCTCGCTCTTCGAGGGCGACCGCAACGCCTTCTACGAAGCGGGCGCCGAATACCAGCTGTCGAAGACGGGTCGCTCATTCATCGCCGGCGTGCTGCGCCACGCGAGCGAGATCAGCTGCGTCACCAACCAGTGGGTCAACTCCTACAAGCGGCTGATCGGCGGCGGCGAGGCCCCGTCCTACATCTGCTGGGGTCACAACAACCGCTCGGCGATGATCCGGGTGCCGATGTACAAGCCCAACAAGGGCCAGTCGACCCGCATCGAGCTGCGCACCATCGACGCCGCCTGCAACCCCTACCTCGCCTTCGCCGTCATCCTGGCGGCCGGGATGAAGGGCATCGAGGAGGAGCTGACGTTGCCGCGCGAGGCGGAGGACGACGTGTGGTCCCTCACCGAGCGCGAGCGCAAGGCCCTCGGCATCCGGCCGCTCCCCAAGAGCCTCTGGGACGCCATCGGCATTGCCGAGGACTCCGAGCTGCTGGCCGAGACGCTGGGCGAGCACGTCTACGACTTCTTCCTGCGCAACAAGCGTGCGGAGTGGGAGGAGTACCGCGGTCAGGTCTCCGCCTTCGAGCGCGACCGGATGCTGCCGGTCATCTGACGTGCGCACCACTGCCGGGTCCCTCGTCCGGCTCGGCTTCCTCGACGGCGCGGCCGCTCGCGCGGGCATCGAACAGCTGGGCGACGCCGGACCGGCGCTCAGGACCGCGCTGGCCGCATCGGCGGACCCCGATGCGGCGCTCGTCGGGCTGTTGCGGCTCGCCGACGCGGTCGATGATCGCGCCGCGATGCTGGCTGCGCTCGCCGACGACGAGGGGACGGCGATGCGCCTGTGCGCGGTCCTGGGCGCGAGCGAGGCGCTGTCGGCCCATCTCGCGCGGCACCCTGAGCAGTGGCGTGAGCTGACCGACCCGACGCTGGGACGGACTCGGGCCCCGGCCTTCGCGATGCGGGTCATGCTGCTGGAGTGCGTGGGCGCAGATCCGCTCGACGACCAGCCGGTCGCGACCGTGCCGGACGCCCGGGCCGTCGACGCGCTGCGGGTGACCTACCGGCGGATCCTGCTCCGGCTGGCCGCCCGCGACCTCGCCCATCACCTCCCGATCGACGACGCCGCGGCCGAGATCGCAGACCTGGCCGCCGGCACCCTCGAGGCCGCCTTGGCCGTCGCCCGCGCCCGTGTCGGCGACACGGCCACGGCTGCACGGCTGGCCGTGATCGCGATGGGCAAGTGCGGCGGGCGCGAGCTCAACTACGTCTCCGACGTCGACGTCATCTTCGTCTTCGAGCCGGCCGCCGACGCCGACGAGGGCGTGGCGCTGCGTGCGGCCTCCCAGCTGGCCTCGAACCTCATGCAGGTCTGCTCGGACCACACCGGCGAGGGCACGATCTGGCCGGTCGACGCCAACCTGCGCCCGGAGGGCGCGTCCGGACCGCTGGTGCGGACCCTCGCCAGCCACCGTGGCTACTACGAGAAGTGGGCGAAGACCTGGGAGTTCCAGGCGCTGCTCAAGGCCCGGGCGGTGGCCGGCGATCTCGAGCTGGGCCGCACCTACGTGGAGATGATCGAGCCGCTGGTGTGGAGCGCTGCCGAGCGCGACGGGTTCGTCCACGACGTGCAGGCCATGCGCAGGCGGGTGCTCGACCACATCCCGGCGCACGAGGCCGAGCGACAGCTCAAGCTCGGGTCCGGTGGCCTGCGAGATGTGGAGTTCGCCGT
>NZ_JANPEO010000417.1:0-2013 GCF_031422975.1 Nocardioides sp.
CGCAGGATCGAGGCGCGCAGCGCGTCGGTGAGGGTGTCGGCGAACCGCTCGCGCAGGATCCCGTGCCGGGTGAGCAGGGCGTACGGCGCCGGCGTGGCCGCCGTGCGCAGCTGGGCCGCGATGTCGTGGTGGCAGCAGGGAGCGGCCAGCACCAGGCCGGCGCCCCACTCGACCGCCCGGGCCAGGGCGTCGTCGGTGGCGGTGTCGCAGGCATGCAGCGCGAGCACCACGTCGGGCGGTCGGGGCAGGGTGGCCTCGCCGATCGTGCCGACCACGAAGTCGGCGTCGATCCCCAGGGTCGCGGCGACGCTGGTGTTGTGGTCGGCCGACTGCTGCTTGACGTCGACGCCGGTGACACGCACCGGCAGCGACCGCTCGTGCGACAAGAACCGCTGCGCCGCGAAGGTGAGGTAGGCGTTGCCGCAGCCGAGGTCGACGATCCGCAGCGGGTCGGCGTCGGTGGGCTCGCGCAGGTGTCCCTTCGCGAGCGCCTCGGTGATCGAGGAGTCGAGCAGCCGGAGGAACTCCTCCACCTGCCTGTACTTCGCTTGCCGCGTCGGCTTGATCCGGCCCTGGGCGTCGGAGATCCCGAGCGCGACCAGGACCGGGTCGTCCTCGGCGAGCAGTCGCTGCTTGTCGCGGTCGTGCCCCCGCTCGACAACCTGGGGCTCGGTCCGGTCCCGGGTGTGCACGATCGCCTCGAGCCTCTTGGTGACCCGCACCTGGTGGGTCTGGGTCGTCGTGTCGACGTGCCAGTTGCCGAAGGGCTCCTTGAGCAGGCCGTCCACGCAGGTCTCGGCCTCACTGCCGAGGGCGACGTTGCCGGTGTGGGCCTGCGTCTCGTCGTACGACGTGATCTGCAGGTGGCGTCCGGACTTGAGGTCGACGTAGCGGAGCTCGACCCGGCGGATGTCGCGTCCCTGCACGTGCGCCGGAGGCCGGCCCTTCTGGCGCCCGGACGCCACGGCCCTGACCAGGCCCTCGGAGTCGAGCAGGGCGTGCCGGAGCCCGGCCAGCGCCTGGGGCAGGGGTTCGGCGCCCATCAGAACAGCGCGGCGACGATGACGATCAGGATGAGTGCTCCCAACGCGACCGGAATGACGAGACGGCGGTAGCGGGGGTTCACCCACTCATCCTACTGGCGTCACCAGTGCTCCATGGACGCACGGAAGACCCCGGCCAGGTCCTCGCCGGTGACGGCTCGCGGGGCGGTCGCGAGCAGGCGTTGCTGCTTGAGCGCGCCCTCGACCAGGTCGTCGACGTCGCTGTCGAGATAGCCGATCTCGGCGAGCCCGTTGGGGATGGCGATGTCGCGCATCAAGGAGCGCAGCACCGCCGGCAACGCGTCGGGGCCGGTGCCGACACCCGGGCCACCGAGCAGCGACGCCGCCCGCAGGTGGCGCTCGGGGGCCGCCTCGAAGGTGAGCGCGAACGCCGCGGGCGCGGTCAGGGACACGGCCATGCCGTGCGGCACGATCGGCTCCTCCTGGGGGTAGCCCTCGGGTCGGTAGCCGCGGACGCGGCCGGCGATCGGGTAGGCGTTGGCGTGCGGGATGTGCACGCCGGCGTTGCCGAAGCCGAGACCGGCGAAGGTGGCCGCCAGCGCCATCTGCTCGCGCGCCTGGGCGTCGTCCCCGTCACGGACGGCGGTGCGGAACGCCTCCGCCAGCAGCGAGAGCGACTTCTCGGCCCACATGTCCGCGATCGGGTTGGCGCCACAGTAGGGCACCCGCTGCTCCGGACTCTTGGCATCGAAGTCGGCGAACCAGCGGGCGGTGTAGCTCTCCAGCGCATGGCACACGATGTCCATGCCGCAGCTCGCGGTGACCATTGACGGCTGGCTCGTCGTCAGGTCGGGGTCGACGACGGCCAGCGTCGGACGCAGCCGGGCGTGGCTGATGCCGGTCTTGACCTTCAGGGCGAGCACGTCGAGGACGCAGATGGTGGTCGACTCCGAGCCGGTCCCGGTCGTGGTCGGCACCGCGACGAGCGGCAGCAGCGGGTTGGCCGGAG
>NZ_JANPEO010000418.1:0-9424 GCF_031422975.1 Nocardioides sp.
CGGCCCCACGCCCCGGGATACTCCACGAACAGGAAGGCCGTGTCGGTCGGGGCGGTGCCCGCCAGAGGCTCGCCGTCGCCGCGGCTGCCGGCGGAGCAGCGGAAGTCGTCGTCAGTCATCGAGCGACATTGTGCCCGTCGCGCCGGACCGCTCGGGCCGGCGGGACGACTCAACCGGGGAGCAGGCCGTGGCGGCGGGCGATCGCGGCTGCCTCGGTGCGGGAGGAGGCCGCGAGCTTGCCGAGGATGTTGGAGACGTGGACCGAAACCGTCTTGGTGCTGATGAAGAGCTGCTTGCCGATCTCCCCGTTGGTACGCCCCGCGGCGACGAGCGCCAAGATCTCGGTCTCGCGCGGCGTCAGGCTCACCTCGGAGTGCGAGCGCGCGGGCTGGGCCGTCGACCCGAGCGTGGTGAGCTCGGCCAGCAGCGGCGCGGCGCCGATGGCGTGCGCCGTCTCGCGGGCCAGGTCGGCCATCAGTCGCGCCGCGGCGGCGTCACCGGTCGCCCGCAGCACCTCGGCACAGCGGGCTCGCACCCGGGCGATCTCGTAGACGTTGCCGTAGGCGACGAACGCCTCCTGCGCGGCCAGCCAGACCGACACCAGATCCTCGGCGCTGGGCGGGTCGAGCTGGCTCAGCCACCGCCAGCGCAGGTCCTCGGCGGCGAGGCGCGCCACCCAGGCCCGGTATTCGGGACCACGGGCGGTGTCGAACTCGGCGTAGAAGTCGATCACCCGCTCGCCGTCGCTCAGCATGCGGCGTACGACGCCGGCGGACGCCTCGCGCTCGGCCACGGACTGTCGCCCAGCCGCGGTCGCGTGGATGCCGATCACGACCGCGGTCAACCGCAGCCGCGCCTGGAACCACTCGTGCCACAACGGCCGGACGGTGGCGACGACGTGGTCGTAGATCTCGACCGAACGCTCTGCGTCGGCCTCCTGCTCTGCGCGCACCAGCTCCGCGGACCCCGCGACGATCGCGATCAGCCCATCGCGCGACCAGTAGTCACGCAGCGCGGTGAACGAGTCGGGCCTGCAGTTCCCGCGGATCGCGACGATGTAGACCTGGTGGGCGAAGTAGAGCCACTCGTAGACCAGCGGCGGCTTCAGGCCGGACACGTCGAGCAGGGCGTAGGCCTCGTCGAGGCGTCCGAGGTCCGTCAGCACGCTGGCCTTCATCCAGCGGGCCTCCGCCGGGAAGGGTGCCCACCGCAGGCCGAACTCCTCGGCCCGGCGGATCACGGCCTCATAGGCCTCGACCGCGGCCGCGAAGTCGCCGCGGTCGTGGTGGAACCGGCCGAGGAAGTAGAGCGCACGCAGCTCGGGCTGGACGTGCCCCTCGGCGCGGGCGCGCTCGGCCGCGCCGAGCCACGCGGTGCGGTGCCGGTCGAGATCGGGGCTGTCGTCGAGAATGATGAGCGTGGTCGAGATCTCCACGGCGATCCCGGTCAGGCTGTGCCGCTCGGCCAGTGCCAGCCCCTCCATCGCGACCGCGCGGGCCCGCTCCACGTCCCCCCGGCCCAGGGACTGGGCGTGGACGCCGAGGGCTCGGGCCAGCAACTTCGGTGGGGCATCGGCGAGGAGCTCGACCGCCTCCGCAGCGATCGCCTCGGGGTCCTCGGTGGTGTCGGTGAGGAGCAGCGACGCAGCGATGGAGGTGAGGATCTGGCCGCGGTCGTGCGGGTCGGCGTCGAGCGGCATCGAGGCGAGGTGGGAGCGCAGCACCGTGACCGCCTTGGAGACCCGGCCGGAGGCAATGAACGCCTCCGAGCAGCGGCGCACCAGGGCGTGCAGGTCGATGTCGTCGGGCAGCTCCGGCAGGGCCGCCAGCAGCTCCCACGCTTCGAGGAACTGCATCGCCGCCTCGTGGGGGCCTCCGACCGCGAACGCCTGGTTGCCCGCCTCGATGCTGGCCACGGCCGCGGTCAGCCGGTCTCCGGCCCGCCGGGCGTGCAGGGCGAGCTCGGCGGCCGTACCGGCGACCCGACCGGACTGCAACGCCACGGAGAAGGCGGTGTGGAGACGTGAGCGTTCGCCGGGCAGCAGGTCGTCGTAGACCGCCTCGCCGAGCAGGGCGTGGCGGAAGGCGTACGACGCGCCGCTTGCCTGCACCAGCACGTTGGACTCCACTGCGGACCGGAGGGCGCTCTCGAGCTCGGTCGCGCCCAGCCCGGTGACGGCCGCGAGCAGCTCGTGGGAGACATGGCGCCCCGCCACGCTCGCGACCCGGACGACTTCGAGGGTGCGGTCGTCGAGCCCGTCGAGCCGGACGAGCAGCACGTCGGCCAGCTCGGCCGGGATCTGGCCGCCGGTGGCCCACGTCGCGCCGACGAGCTCCTCGACGAAGAAGGCGTTGCCCGCGGCGCGGTCGACGATCACGGCGACGCTGGCCTCGGGGATCGTCGAGTGCTTGTGCATCGCGTGGACGAGCTCTCGGACGTCACCGTCGGTGAGCGGCCCCACCTGGAGGCGTTCGACCCCGCGGAGCCTGGCCCACTCCGCCACCTGTGGCCGGAGCGGGTGCCGCCGATGCAGGTCGTCGGAGCGGTAGGACACGACAAGTCGGACGGGGCCGGCGAACAGGCGGGAGAACAAGAAGCTGAGCATGTCGCGCGTGGACTGATCGGCCCAGTGGGCGTCCTCGACGACGACCAGCAGCGGGCCGTCCTCGGCCAACGTCTCGAACAGGTCGTGGACCGCGGCGAAGATGTTGCCCCGGTCGAGCGACTGGTCCTCGTCGCGATCGTCGGAGGCGCGCAGCCGACGGCCCGGCTGGAGGCGGGCGAGAGTGGGGTGACGCTCGGTCACGCTCGCAGCCACCTCCGGCCGGTCCGTCAGGACACGACCGAGGATCTCGGAGAACGGGAGGTAGGGCAGCGACCCGTCGGCAAGGTCGAGACAGTGCCCGGCGAGGACGGACCAGCCCCCGGCGACGGCGACGTCGCGGAGCTCGGTCAGCAGGCGGGTCTTGCCGACGCCGGCGTCCCCGGCCAGCAGCACGGCCCGGCTCTCGAGGGCCGGGCCGGCCGCGGAGCCGCGAATGCCGAGCCGGGAGACGAGTTCTTCCAGCTCGGCATCGCGTCCGACGAGGTCGGTGCTGCGCGGGATCGACACAGTGGTCATTGTGTCGCCTCCCGCCGACAACGACTCCCGGGTGTCTGAGGGGATCGTCATGGGGGTGGTGCTCATCGGGCGTCGGCAGCCTTCGTGCGGTTCGCCGTGTTGGAGCGGCGGCTGCTCCACTGGCGGCGTACGCGACCTTCGCGGTAGGTGACCTCGGCGTTCATGAAGCTGTCCGTGGCGAACATGGGTTTCTCCTTCATCGGTGATCTCCACCTGTTTGGCGAGATGACTGGAGATTGCGCTGCTGAGGTAGGTCGGGACATCGGGCAGGTGCCCTATCCCTGTCGTGCCAGCTACCTCAGATCGGGGCTGGGCTACCTCAGAGGGCCGATCGGAGCTCCCACGGACAGCCTGTTGCTCACTGGGTTCGCACAGCGAGAGGGTGGCGCCAGCGCAATCGATCAGGCAAGACGTGAACTGGGTGTATCAAGGACACAGCAGCTCGCTCCTAACCAATGTGAGGGACGTCATCATGATGAGCGAAGGGCGTGTTCGGAGCGGGGACTCATGGCCGACCGGGGGGACGGACATGGGGACGCTGGTCCTCGAGGCTCGCGGGGGCAGCCAAACCGCGTGGAATCAGCTCGTCGAACGCCTTTTGCCGCTGGTGACGTCCCTCATCCGACGTCACCGCGTGTACGGCGCCGATGCCGACGACGTCAACCAGACAGTGTGGTTGCGACTGGTCGAACACCTCGACCGGATCGACGAACCGCTGGCACTGCCCGGCTGGCTGTCCACGGTCACCCGCAACGAGTGCCTTCGGTTGCTCCAACGACGGGCAAGGATGGTCCCGACCGACCCGCAGGAGTCACCGACCTTCGAACGAGCCGATGATGACTCGCCCGATCTGGTGGACGCACTGATGATCACCGAGCGACATTCGGCCCTGGTGGACGCGCTCCTCGAACTGCCCACCGACCGACGCGAACTCCTCCTTCTCCTGACCGAGGACCCACCCCTGAGCTATGCGGAGATCAGCCGCCGATCGGGCATCCCCGTGGGCAGCATCGGGCCGACTCGAGCCCGGGCAATCCGGCAACTTCGCAACAGCCGCGCTCTGCGGCACCTGGCACCACCTGCCCCCGACGGGAGAACCCCATGAACGAGAGCACCCCTGAAGAGCAGGCCGTCGTCGACGACCTCGCTCTTGCTCTGCGCGCGAAGGACGACGTGGACCCACGTCATCGCGAAGCCGCCCAGGCGGCCTTCGCCTGGCGCACCATCGACGAAGAGCTGATGGAGCTGACCTACGACTCCCTCGAGACGGCGTCCGCTGTGCGCAGCGCCGGCCTGGACGAGCCGCGCACGGTGTCCTTCAGCTCCAGCATCGGCAGCCTCGAGCTGGAGATCGACGGAGAGCGAGTCATGGGCCACGTGCTCCCCGGCGGCACCGTCACCGTGGTGATGACCAACGTCGTCGGCCAGCGCCTCGAGTCGCCCAGCGACGAGGACGGGGTGTTCGAGCTCGTGGGCTCCCTGCCCGGCCCGGTGCGCTTCACCATCGAGGGCACGGGCACGACCCAGTGGCTGACCTTCTGATCGGTTAGTTGTTGGGCTGGAGCACCGGCCCTACGCCACGTCGCCCGGCGATGGCCGCTTCGGCGAGGAGCTCGTCGGCGGCCAGACGTGCGCTGATGCCGTGGTGGCTCATCCGGGCCGCGATCAGCCCCGACACCAAGGGTGTCGAGAAGGACGTCCCGCTCCACTTCGCCAACCCGGTGAAGTGGCGCTCATCGTCGACGTTCGGCGACTGGTGGCAGAAGAATGTGCCGGTCGGATAGGCGTTGACCAGGTCCGTGCCGAGCGCGTAGACGTCCACCCAGCTGCCGAAGTTGGAGTAGTCGGCGCGCGCACCGTCGGCGTCGAGCGCGCCGACCGAGACGCTCCAGGGGAAGGCCGCCGGCCAGAACGGCCGCCGGTGCGAGTCGTTGCCGGCCGCGGCGACGAGCACGGTGCCCTTCTGGTGGCGCAGCCGCTGCTCCCAGAACACCTCGAAGCTCAGCAGCGGCAGTTCGCCGCGCGTGGGGCAGCCCGCCGACAGCGAAATGATGTCGGGGCTCAGCTCCAGGGCCTCGCCGAGCTGGATCACCATCTCCGACTCATAGGCAGCACCGCCCAACGGCAAGAAGCCCTCCACCCGGATCTCGGCGGCGGGGGCCTGGTTGCGGACGACGCCGGCGATGAACGTGCCGTGCCCCGCATAGGGGTGGATGTGGTTGAGGTCGATCGTCTCGGGATCACCGGTGACCCCGGCCAGCCACGGCGTCGCCGGATCGGTCGCGGCCGCTGGCCACCAGCCGGTGTCGACCACGGAGACGAACACCCCGGTGCCTGCCCCCGTGTCGCTGGAGATGGGCGGGTACGGCGCAGGCGCCGCTCCCGGCTCCTCGGGCTCGGTCGCCGGGCAGGCATATCCGGGGTTCGGCGTGACGTACATGATGTGGTCCGGCGTGGCCTTGCCGACCCCGAGCTCGCGATCGACCACCAGCAGATGCTCCGGCGTCAGTCGGTCGACCGGCACCCGCAGGACCGTCAGGCCGCGCTGGTTCTGGGCGCGTTCGTCCACGACCCGCTCGGCACCCAGCAGCTCGGCGACATCGCGCCAGTGCTCGTCGCGCGCCAGCACGAAGCCCGGGCGGTACAGGTAGTCGATGCCGCCGATGTCGTTCCACACGACAGCGGCCTTGTCGGGGCCGCCCATCGCCTTGATGAGATAGGCGACCTGCTCACGCAGGATCTCCTGCCGAAGGCGGTCGCGCTTCTCGTCTGCTTCAGGACCGGACTCGGCGCCGGTCGCGCCGGTGGACGGATTCTCCATGACGGTCTCCCCCGATGGGCTTTGATGGAGCGTGACGGGCGACGCCGGAGCGGCCACCTCGCCTGAGGATAGCGATTCACCGCCACGATCGGGAGGGGATGCGAGGGTGTCAGATCCAGCAGGCGACGACATGCTGGCGCTCGTGGCCGTCGACCCGGCCCGCGCTGCTGCGCTCGCCACGACGGCGATCGCGCGCTCCGGGGACCCGGTCGGGCTGTCCTACGCCCACCAGGCACTGGGCATCGTGCTTCGCGACCGTGGGGACATCGATCTGGCTCTCATCCATCTCCGAACGGCTCGGGGACTGGCACGAGGCACAGACCCGGACCGCTCCGCGGACGTCCGGGCAACGCTCGGTGTCGCGCTCGCGCTGCGTGGGCGGCCCGTCGCCGCGCTGCGCGAGCTCGACGATGCTGTTCGCGAAGCCACTCCCAGCGGCGCCGTGCGAGCCAAGGCCCTGATGCGACGGGCCCACGTGCTCGCCACCCTCGGCCGTCATGCCGACGCGATCGCGGACCTGCAGGTGGCCGTGCCCGAGTTCCGGCGTGCCGGTGACGAGGTGTGGCAGGCCCGTGCGCTGAACCTCCGGGCCCATGTCGAGATACTGCGGGCCGACTTCGCCGTGGCCGAGCGCGATCTGGTGGACGCCGACGCTCTCTTCACCCGGCACGATCAGCACCTGGAGATGCTCCACGTCCGCAACAACCTCGCCCTGATCCGGTTCTTCAAGGGTGACGTGCCAGCCGCACTGACGGCGTTCGCCGAGCTCTCCGAGCAATACACGGCCCGGGGCGACCCCCAGTTCTACCTGGCGCTCGACCGCGCTCGGGTCCTCCTGGTCGCCGGTCTGTCGGATGAGGCCGTCGCCATCGTCGAGTCGGCAGCCGCGTGGACCAGCACCCGGCCGCGGTCCCGGGCCGAGCTACTCGTGATGCGGGCCAGCGCTCGGCTGGGTCAGGGCCGACCCGAGGACGCCTTGGCCGACGCCACCGCAGCCCGCAGGCTCTTCGCCCGGCAGCAACGGGAGTGGTGGCGGATCCGGGCTGACCTCGTCGCGCTCCGGGCCCGGATCGAGCTCGGTCGCGGATCTCGTCGCGCCGCCGTCGCGCTCGCCGACTCCCTGGCCGACGAGCGGACCGAGGAGGGGGTCCTGGCCCACCTTCTCGCCGGACGCGAGCTCGCGGCCCTGGACCCGGCCGGCGCTTCGGCGTACCTCTCCCGAGCCGCGCGCGGACGCCAACGCGGCAACCCCCTGAGCCGCAGCACCGCCTGGCTGGCGCACGCCCTTGACCTGGAGGTGCAGGGGCGACCACGCGTGCTGCAGGCCGTGGGCCACGGCCTGGATGCGCTGGCCGAGCATCGGGCCTCCCTCGGCAGTCCGGAACTGCGCGCGCTCACCGCGATCCACAGTGCAGACCTCTCGGCACTGGCCGCACGGCATGCGCTCCCGCGCGGTCCGCGTGCGCTGGTGCACTGGAGCGATCGAGGACGCGCCGCGTCCCTCAGTGAACCCGTCGCCGCGCCGCAGGACCCGGTGATCGACGGCCACCTCGCGACGATCCGAGGCCTGTCTCACCGGATCGGTGAGGAGAGGGACCCCGCCAAGATCCAGGTCCTGGAGCGCGAACGCACCCAACAGGAGCGAGCAGTCCGGCTGGCCTGGGCAGCCACGTCAGGGACGGGCGGCCGGGCCACGACTGCCTCTCCTGCCGAACTGGTGGAGCACCTCGGCGACCGGATCCTGGTGCAAATCGTCAACGTCGACGGGATCTTGCGGGCGGTGGTCGTGCGTGACGGTCGCTGGCGCACGGTCGAAGTGGGCCCGTTGGACTTCGCGCACAGGGCGATGGACCGCGCCCTGTACGGGCTCCGCAGCGCAACCCGCGGCCGTCCGGTTGACCTCGATGCTCTCGCGCGCCGGTTGGAGAGCGCCGTGCTCGGCCCAGTGGTTCGGCTGCTGCCACCGGACCGACCAGTCGTGCTGTCTCCTCCTGCCGCCTTCCTCGGCGCCCCGTGGGGGCTGCTGCCGGCCCTGCACGACCGTCCGGTCGCGCTCACACCGTCGGCGACCGCGTGGGTCCGGGCGCACGGCGCGGTCCCGCCATCGCGGCGCGCGGTCTTCGTTGCTGGCCCGGGGCTGCCGACCGGGGGCGCCGAGGTCGCGTCGATCGCCGCCCTGTCGTCCGCGGCCACCAGCCTGGTCGGCGATGACTCCACCGTTCCGCGTGTCCTTTCGGCGCTGGACGGTGCCGGACTGGCCCACATCGCGGCGCACGGGCTGTTCCGTTCCGAGAGCCCGATGTTCTCGAGCCTGAACCTTGCCGACGGCCCGCTCACCGTCGACGACATCCACCGCCTCGAACACCCACCGCACCGGATCGTGCTGCCTGCCTGCCGCTCGGGCGTGGTCGCGGCCATCGGCGGGCAGGACGTCGTCGGGTTCGCGTCCGCGCTGCTGACCCAGGGCACCGCGGGTGTCATCGCGTCCATCGCCGACGTCGATGACGCCGCGACGGTTCAGGTGATGCTCGACCTGCACGCCGGGCTCGCCCGGGGGCTGCGGCTCGACGAGGCCCTCGCCGGTGCGCGTCGAGCGGCGTACGACGATCCGGTCAAGCATGCGACGGCGGTGCTGTTCGCGGCGATGGGTGCCGCGTAGGTCACTCGCTCCGACTGCCGACCTGTCGGACGTCAGCCGGGATGTCCGACGAAGTGGCGGCCGGAGCAACCGCAACGTCGGACGTCCCGCGTTGCGTCCGACGAAGTGGCTGCCGTGTCAGGAGACCGGAGCGACCGGACGACCGCCCTGCCAGACGCCGGCGACGAGCGGGACGCCCGGGCGATAGGCGAGGTGGAGGTACGACGGCGCGTCGAGCAGCACGAGATCCGCGCGCTTGCCCGGGGCGATGACGCCGACGTCGTCGCGGTCGAGGGCGGCCGCGCCCATGAAAGTCGCGGCATGGAGCGCCTCGGCGGGCGTCATCCGCATCTCGCGGACGGCGAGCGCGATGCACAGCGCCATCGAGGACGTGAAGCAGGAGCCGGGGTTGCAGTCGCTGGCGATGGCCACCTTCACGCCCGCGTCGATCAGCTTGCGCGCGTCGGGGTAGGGGTGGCGGGTCGAGTACTCGACACCCGGGAGCAGCGTGGCGATCGTGCCGGAGTCGGCGAGCGCGCTGACGTCGTCGTCGGCGAGATAGGTGCAGTGGTCCACCGCGACGAGGCCGAGCTCGGCGGCGAGCTTCACGCCGCCGCCGTAGGTCAGCTGGTTGGCGTGGAGGCGTCCGCGCAGGCCGTTGTCGGTGCCCGCTGCCAGGATTGCTCGTGCCTGGTCGACGTCGAAGGCGCCGTCCTCGCAGAAGACGTCGATCCATCGGGCGTACGGCGCCGCCGCCGCCAGCATCGCCCCGGTGACCAGCTCGACGTAGTCCTCGGGGGTGGTGTCGCTCGGCACGACATGGGCGCCGAGGAAGGTCGTGTCC
>NZ_JANPEO010000419.1:0-3834 GCF_031422975.1 Nocardioides sp.
GGAGGCGCGCGACGTGGGCGCTGCCGATCCCGTCTCGTTCACGCTGACTGCCGGCGAGAGAGTCGCGATCGTGGGGCCGTCGGGCTCGGGCAAGTCCACGATCGCGGCGCAGCTGATCCGCTTCCTCGACCCCGCCGGCGAGGTGTCGTTCGACGGCGTCTCCGCGCGTGACCTCGCGCTCGACGACGTGCGCTGCCAGGTGGCGCTGGTCGACGACGACCCCTACCTGTTCGCCACGTCGGTCGCGGAGAACGTCCGCCTGGCGCGACCAGGCGCCAGCGACCCGGAGGTCGCGGACGCCCTACGGGTTGCGGGACTGGGCGCCTGGCTCGACGGAGTCGGGCTGCACACGCTGATCGGTGCCGGACACCGTGACGTCTCCGGCGGCGAGCGCGCGCGTCTCGGGCTGGCGCGGGCGGTCCTCGGCGCGCAGCCGATCGTCGTGCTCGACGAACCGGTCGCCCATCTCGACACGGCGACCGCGGAGGCCGTCACCCGCGACGTGCTGCACGCGCTGGCCGGGCGGAGCATCGTGTGGATCACGCACGAGGAGGTCGGGCTGACCGCGATGGACCGCATGGTCGACCTCGGCACTGCGGCTCAGGCTCGGACGAACGCCTCGCCGCTCAGCACCGGCACCGCCCGGCTGACGTCGAGCTGACCGGCGACCTCGACGTCGTCGCCATACCCGGCGGCGGCGAGCTCGACGCCGCCGGCACAGGCGGCCAGCTCGCTCGCGAGGTGGGTTCGTACGGCGCGGAACGCGTGCTCGGCCATGCGGGCCTCCGCGCTGAACCCGGCGACCCCGAGGTCGACGAGGCCGGCGATCACGGCGCCCGCGCCCCAGAGGTCCTCGACGGCGGGGCGCAGCGTGCCGTCGCGCCAGCGCTCGCCGGCGGGAATGACCGCGCACGATGCGCCGTCGCGCAGGAGCAGAGCGAGGTGCTCCGCGACGGCGCTCGCGTTGCGGAGGCTGGCCGCCACGACCCTCGCCCCGGTGCCGGCGAGGGCATAGGAGATCGTCGAGCCGTTCGGGGAGGGCAGCACGATGCGCTCGACCCCCGCCACGGTCGTCATCGCGGCCGGCGAGAGGCTGACACGGCGGGGCTCGTCGGCCGCGAGGCCGAGCGCCTCGAACCGACCGACGGCCAGGACTGCGTCGCGCGCGGCGGCGTACGCCCTGGCCCGATCGTCCTTCCAGCCGAAGGGCAGCACCGCGACTCCGCGCTCGACCGCGATGCCCACCGTGGTGGTGAAGGACAAGACGTCGATCACCACGGTGACGTCAGCCGCTACCGCTGCCGCGCCCGTCGGGCCCCACTCCATGCGGACGCGATGCGACGACTGGTCGTGGCCGGGCTTGTGCATCCGGCCATCCAACCAGCCGACGCGGTATCACCTCCTGCTTTGCGATCTCTTTACTTTCGACGACGGCTCCACGGGGGAGGCCGACCTGGCGGGGGTGGCACATGGCGACGAGCGATCTGGTCCTGGAAGGCGGTGGGGTCAAGGGCGCCGGTCTTGCCGGCGCCGTGCACGTGCTGTCCGAGCACTACGACTTCCACCGCGTCGCCGGCACGTCGGCGGGCGCCATCGTGGCGTCGCTGGTGGCCGCCGGGCTCGGTGACCGGCTCGAGACGCTGACCATCGACACCGACTTCGCCGACTTCCTCGACGAGGGCCCGGCCGGTCGGTTCCTGGGGACACTCGGCAACGGCATCGACCTCCTCGCCCGCGAGGGCATCCACCGCGGTCGGGCCCTGCACCGCTGGATCCACGACACGCTGGCCGGCGCCGGGGTGACGACCTGGGGCGACCTGCGGCTCCCGGGGGCCACGGCCAGCACTCCGATCGAGCACCGCTACCGCCTTGTCGTCATCGTCTCCGACGTCTCCCGCGGCCGGATGCTGCGGCTGCCGTGGGACTACGAGCGGCTGCTGGGGATGTGCGCCGACTCGATGCCCGTCGCCGACGCGGTGCGCGCCTCGGCGTCGATCCCGTTCTTCTTCCGGCCGTGGCGGCTCCCGGTCGACCCCGCCCTGACCGACGGTCGCACCGAGATCGTGCTGACCGACGGCGGGATGCTGTCCAACTTCCCGATCGACCTGTTCGACGACGAGCCGGACCACCCGACCTTCGGGATCAAGCTGTCCGCCAAGCTGCCCATGTGCGCCCAGCGCTGGCACGACGCCGATGACCCGCTGTCCTTGGCCCGGGCACTCGTCGCGACGATGACCAACGCCCACGACCAGGTCCACGTCGATCGGCCCTCGGTGGTCTCGCGCACCGTGTTCGTGGAGACGAACGGCGTGCGCTCCACCGACTTCCGCCTCTCGCCGGAGGCCAAGCGCGGACTGTTCGACAACGGCGTGGCCGCGGCCGGCAAGTTCCTCGCCGACTGGGACTTCTCGACCTGGCAGCGGGACTACGGGGCAGGCGCCGCCCCCGCCGGCGCGACCGCCCCCGCTCCCGCTCCCCGTCCCCGCCGCTACCGAACAGTCGGGCTGGCTGTCAGCGGGTGACCCCGCCGTACTGTGCAGTAACGCCGTCGGTCAGGCGCCGAGCGACTCGTGCCACATCGCCTCCTGCTCGCGCTCACTGAGCCAGACCTCGTTGTCGACATCCTGGGGAGCCAGCTGCCAGGCCCTCAGGTCCGGCTCGAGGAAGCGTGAGCGGGCTCGTACGGCGCCGAGCCTGGCCGCCAGCGCGACCGCGTCGCGCGCCTGCCTGCCGGTCACCCGGGCCACCTCCAGGCCCACCTGGCGCAGCGCCTCCTCCTTGGTTATGTCCCAGGACTGCTGGTCGACGTCGCGGTGGTCGGCACCATCCACCTCGATGACCGTGCCGGACTCCGGGTCGAGCAGGTCCACCTCGCCGATGCGGCGGCCGTCAGTGGTGAGCACGACCCGGTTGACCTCCAGCCGGGCATGGCCGGCGTCCTCCTCCGCCACCGTTCGCACCCTCACCTCGAGCGGGGACCGCGCACCGCCGCGGGCGCGGGCCAGCGCCCACGCCACCACGGCGAACCTGCGCGACGAGCGATGCGTCTCACCATAGGCAGCCATCCGTGCCAGTGAGGTGAGCCGGCCTGCCAGGGCCGACTCCAGCACGACGAGCGCCTCTCGGTGGCCGTGCTGGCGCATCTCATCGAAGACGGCGCGCTCCGGGCGCGTCACCCGGACGCCGTACCGCCTGCACACCTCCCATTCGGGGAGCCGCTCGAAGGACACCGTCAGGGCGGGATCTCGGCGCACGCCACCGCGGGTGCCGACGGCCACCCGGATCGGCAACGGCGTGACGCCGTCGCGAGCGAGCCCGTCGAGCCAGGCCGCCCCGAGGAGCAGGCAGGCCGCCCACCCGGTGACGACGCCGTACGACGGCAGCCTGGCCGCCACCTCCGCGATCCGCTGCTGCGCTTGGCCCCGATCGGTGCCCGCCGGGATATAGAGGCCGGCCGAGGTGCGGTCCCACTGGCCACCTCGTGCCCGCGAAGGGGTCAGCATCACTGGCGTGGGGCTCGCAGGCGTGATGATGCTCCCGACCCGGCTCGGATGCACTACCGAGACGGCCCGGGCGATCGGATCCCAGCGGTGCCGCGCCACCCGGCCAGCGTGCCGCGGTCGCCGCAACCGTGCGTCGGCTCATCCACAGGCGCCCGCGCCACCCGAGTTACCGAACAGTCGGGCTGGCTCCCCGCGGAAATTCCAGCCGTACTGTTCGGTAGCGCGAGAGGATCGCGGACGAAACACGTGTGCACCCTCGGTCGACCCGAGGATGCACCCCGCTTCACCAGATGCGTACGCGCTGCGCAGGCTCGAGCCACAGCGCGTCGTC
>NZ_JANPEO010000420.1:0-11975 GCF_031422975.1 Nocardioides sp.
GACGGGGGGCTGCGCCCGGGGCTGCTCGAGGAGACTCTCGAGCTGGTCGAGATGACCGAACGGGCGGACTACAAGGTCGGCGGGTACTCCTACGGCATGCGGCAACGCCTCGGTGTCGCGGCGAGCCTGCTGCGCGAACCGCAGCTTCTCGTGCTCGACGAGCCGGCCAACGGCCTCGACCCCGCCGGCATCCGCGACATGCGCGCCCTGGTCAAGAGGCTGGCGGCCAGCGGACTCACCGTGCTGCTGAGCTCGCACGACATGTCCGAGGTCGAGGAGATCTGCGACAACGTCACGATCATGCGGCGCGGCACGGTTGCCTTCCACGGCACCATCGCCTCCCTGCGGGCGATGGCTCCCGCCCCCGGACACACGCTGTCGACGACGGACGACCGACGGGCGCTGGCGCTCGCCGAGCATCATCCGGGCGTCGCCGTACGCCGCGACCCCGAGGCCGCCCTCATCGTCACCGGTGCGCAACCCGAGGTCTCGTCCTACGTCTCCGCCCTCGTCCGGGCCGGCGTCGACATCCTCGGCCTGACGGCGACGGAGACTCCGTTGGAGGCCCTGTTCTTCATGCTCACCGATGGCGACACCCACGGCGAAAAGGCCCGGACCCCCCAGGAAGAGGAAGCCCGATGACCACCGACCTCGCCCGACCCGTGGACCGGCACGTGGCCGTCACGACCCGGCGGCGTCGACCGCGGCTCGGGGCGGTGCTCCGCTGGGAGGTCCGCAAGCTCCGGGCGCAGCGCCGCACCCTCGCCGTCCTCCTGGCGGCCCTGGTGCTGCCGATCGTGGTCGTGGTCGTCATCCACGGTCAGTCGCGGCCGCCGAAGGACACCCTGTTCGGCCGATTCGCCATCGACAACGGGTTCGCCCTGTCGCTGCTCGTCCTCGGGTTCGCAGCGCAGTGGGTGCTGCCACTTCTGACGGCGATCGTTGCCGGCGACGTCTTCGCGAGCGAGGATCAGCACGGCACCTGGAAGACGGTCCTGACCCGCTCCACGAGCAGGGGACAGATCTTCTGGGCCAAGACCCTCGCGGCGATGGCCTTCACCGTCCTGGTGCTCGCGGTGCTGTCCGCCGCCACCATCGCGGCCAGCCTGCTGATCGTCGGACACCAACCCCTCACCGGGCTGACCGGCCAGTCCATCCCTGCCGGCACCAGCTTGCAGCTGGTCGCCGTCAGCTGGGCCTCCATGCTGGGCCCGATGCTCGGCTTCACCAGCCTGGCGATCCTGCTCTCGGTGTGGTCCCGCAACCCTGCGGTGGGGATCGCCGCGCCTGTCGTCCTGGGCATGGTCATGCAGCTGGTCGGTGCGCTGGGCGGGATCGAGCCGATCCGCCCGTTCCTCCTCACCACCCCGCTCGAGGCGTGGCACGGGCTGCTGGCCCAACCCAGCTTCACCGGACCCCTCATCGACGGGGCGCTGACCAGCGGGGTCTGGTGCGCCGTCTCACTCACCATCGCGTTCGTCCTGCTCCGCCGACGCGACATCACCGGAGGCTGAACACCATGAAACGCATCGTCATCACCGCGCTCGCCGCGCTCGTCGCGGTCCTCGCCCTCGCCACGGTCGTGATCGCGGCCAGCGGAGGCGGTGCCAGCACCGTCACCCGAGGGCGCCTCGAGCAGTCCCTGCCCGCCACGTTCGCCAACCTGTACGCCCAGCACGCACGGATCCAGGGGCGGACCGGGATCACGCCCGCATCGGTCCACGCCAAGGCGATGTGCGGCAAGGCCGGCGCCGTCGGCGAGGACGTCGGGCCGGGCGGAGACTGGGTCTGCCTGATGAGCTGGACCGACCCCGAGGTGCCCATGCCGAACGAGGGCTACGGCAAGTTCGAGCTCAACGTGCACAGCAACGACTGCTTCACCGCGAACGGACCGAGCAAGCTCACGGGATTCCTCACCATGACCGACACCCGTGGCCGCGAGGTCACCAACCCGCTCTTCGAGTTCGACGCCTGCTTCGACCCCGGCTCCGACAGCACGCCGAGCGGAGTGGTCTTCCCCTCCCTCCTCACCGTCACCAGCACGACGGTCGCACGCGGCGCGGACGGCAAGGCCGGTCTCCAGGTGACGTGCGGCACCGGCGACCGGGGCTGCGCCGGCACCGTCACCGTGACCGCCGGCAAGGTCCACCTGGGGTCCATCCGGATGCACATCCAAGAAGAGACGGCAGCGACCCTGATGACCCCACGCGCCGTCCCGAAGCAGGCCAAGGAGGTGACGTTCACGGTGAAGCTGACAACCGGGGTCGGCCCCACCAGCCCGGTGACCCTGTCCGTCCAGCGCGGCTAGCTAGTCGTGCGGGTTGGCTCGGCGCGAGAGCAGCACGATCACTTCGTAGTGGGTGGTGTGCGGGAACATGTCGAGCACCCGCGCTTCCACCGGTCGCAGGGACGGCATCGTTGCCAGGTCATCGGCCAGGGTCGCCGCGTTGCAGGACGAGTAGATGACGTGCGCCGTGTCCGAGGCCTCCAGCCAGCCGCCGAGTGCCGGGCCGATGCCGCGACGAGGCGGATTCACGATGACGAGCTCCGGCGACGTCGGCTGGGCCAGCGCCCACTCGGTGGCGTCGGCGGCGACGAAGCTCGCGCCGGCGGGAGCCGTGGCCGACGCGGCGGCGACAGCCTCGGAGGAGAGCTCGACCCCGGTGATCGTCCGGCCCGGCGCCGTACACGCGAGGGCGAAGCCACCGACGCCGCTGTAGAGGTCCCAGATCGAGGCGGGGTCGAGCGCGGTGGCCCAGTCGCGCGACTGGGCATACAGAGCCGCCGCAACGTCGGTGTTGGTCTGGAAGAACCCCTGCGGTCGCAGCGCGAGGTCGAGCCCGGCGAGTCGCATCGGCAGGGCGGCCTGTGTCGTGAGCACGATCTCGCGCTCTCCCTCGAGCACGGCCGCGTGCGACGGCTGGACGTTGAGTGAGACGACCCGCAGCGACGGCAGCGTCTCCAGCAGCCAGGGCAGATGCTTGCGGATCCGTGACTCGTCGGCGGTCGAGCGAACGACGAGTCGCAGCATCAGTTCGCCGTCGGGCGACTCGGTGAGGAGCACGTGCTTGAGCTCGCCGGTGCGCCGCGCGACGTCGTACGGCGCCAGGTCGGCGCGCGTGATGAAGCCGGCCACGAGCTCCAGGGCGGACGTGAGGCCGGGGGAGTGCAGCCCGCAGTCGCGCAGGTCGATGCCGCGGTGCGCCCGGTCGAGGATGCCCAGCGTGGGCGCGGTGGCCGTGCCGCCGACCGCCATCTTGGCCTTGTTGCGGAACCCCGAGTCCGGGCCCGCGATCGTCGTCAGCCAGCTGGGGGAAGGCACGAGCGATCGCGCGTGCATCTCCTTGTCACTGAGCTGCCGGGCTCGCGGGATCTCCAGCAGTGAGCACGAGCGGCACCGGAACGCGTCGAAGTGGTGACACTCCACTAGCGGAGCGAGCCCATCCACTCCTCGACCTCCGAGGAGGCGCGGGGGAGCGCTGCCGAGAGGTTCTGCCAGCCGTCGGCGGTGACCAGGATGTCGTCCTCGATCCGGATGCCGATCCCGCGCAGCTCCTCGGGGACGAGCAGGTCGTCCTCCTGGAAGTACAGACCCGGCTCGACGGTGAGGACCATGCCCTGGGCGAGGTCGCCCTTGGGGTAGATGTCCGCCGACGCTCGGCCACAGTCGTGCACGTCCATGCCGAGCATGTGTGACGTGCCGTGCAGCGTCCACCGGGCATAGAGCTTCGACTCCGGGTCGAGAGCCTCCTCCGCGGACACGGGCAGCAACCCGAGGTCGGACAGGCCGTGGGCCAGGATCGACATCGCGGCATGGTGGGCGGCGAGGAACGGCACGCCCGGGCGGATCGCCTCGATGCCCGGCTGCTGGGCGGTGAAGACGAGGTCGTAGAGGTCGCGCTGGAGCGGGGTGAAGCGGCCGTCGACCGGGATCGTGCGGGTGACGTCGGCGGTGTAGAGGTTGGTGCCCTCGACGCCCATGTCGAGCAGCACGAGCCGGCCGGGCGTGATCGGACCGCTGTTGTCGATCCAGTGCAGCGTCGTCGCGTGCGCACCGCCGCCGACGATCGAGTCGTAGCCGATGTCGTTGCCCATGGCCCGGGCCCGGCGGAAGAACGTGCCCTCGATCCAGCGCTCGCCGAACTCGAGCACCCGGTCCCACTCACGCACCGAGTCCTCGAAGCCGAGGGTGGTGATGTCGCAGGCCTCCTGCAGCTCGCCGACCTCCCAGTCGTCCTTGGTCAGGCGCAGCTCGGAGGCGACGCGCGCGAGGTCCTCGTCGGTGGTGATGTCGCGGGTCTTGCGGTCGTCCTCGAACGTGGGCAGGTCCTGGACGTGGCGCACCTCGATGCCGAGCGAGTCGCTGATCTCCCGGGCCGAGGGTCGCCGACCGGCCCACAGCTCGCCGTACTGCCGATCGCGGAAGAACTCGTCGGTGTCGCGGGTCGCGCGCGGGCGCGCATAGAGGACAGCCTCCCCGTCGTCGATGACGAGGACGGCGTCGGAGGTCTGGTTGCCGGTGAAGTAGGTGTGCGCCGTGTCGGGGCGGAAGCGGTAGTCGGTGTCATTGGCGCGCACCTTGTAGGTGCCGGCGGGCAGGACCAGACGCTCGCCCGGGAATGCCTCCGCGAGCCGCGCGCGGCGCGCTTCGGCGTACTCCGCGACGGGGTGCGTGGGGAGGTCGAGCTCGCGCTCGCCCCAGCCGGTGCGCATGAAGGCGGCATAGGCCTCCGGGACCGCGGGATCGTGGGACTCGGTCTTCGGCTCGGGCCGGGATCCTGGCTCGGTCTGCTCGCTCACGCGGTCACTGTACGCCGGGCCGAAACGGGTCGCAGAGCCCATTCGGGCTAGGCTTCGCGACATGCCCAGACGACGTCGCGACAGTGTTGCGTTCACTGTGATCGTGACCGCTCTCGTGCTGCTCGGCGCTGTGGTGATGGGCGCCGTGATCGCCCTGTCGGGCGCCCCTCGGTCGCTCATCCTCGCGGCCCTGCTGGCCGCCCTGCCGGTCGGTCCGCTGGTCGGCTGCTTCATGTGGCTGGACCGCTACGAGCCGGAGCCGCGCTCCCTGCTCGTCGGGGCCCTGCTCTGGGGGGCGTTCGTGGCCACGGCCGCCGCCCTGCTCTTCCAGGGCATCGGCCTCGCCGGAGGCGCGACCGACGCGCAGAGCATGTCCTTCCTGGCTCCGGTCACCGAGGAGGCGACCAAGGGCGCCTTCCTGGTGCTGCTCCTGTGGTGGCGACGCCACGAGCTCGACGGCATCCTCGACGGCATCGTCTACGCCGGCATGGTCGGCATCGGCTTCGCCTTCACCGAGAACATCCTCTACCTCGCGGCGGCCTACAACGGCACCGACGGACTCGGTCCTGGCGGCACCGAGGCGCTCACCGGCACCTTCGTCATCCGCTGCCTGCTGAGCCCGTTCGCGCATCCGCTCTTCACCGCCTTCATCGGTATCGGCGTCGGACTCGCGGTCACCTCGCGCAGCTCGGCCGTCCGGTTCCTCGCGCCCCTCGGCGGCTACGTCCTCGCCGTGATCGCGCACTCGCTGTGGAACTCCTCGACCCTCGGCGGCACGGACAACTTCTTCGCCGTCTACGGCACGATGATGCTGCCGGCTTTCCTCGGTCTGATCGCCTTCGCGATCTACCGGCGACGATCGGAGAAGGGGATGATGGCCGCCGCCCTCGACGACGCCTCGCGCCGCGGGTTGCTGCCGGCCACCGACATCCCGTGGCTCGTCGACCTGCGGGCCCGACGACACGCACGGCAGTACGCCCGGCGCTCAGGCGGTCCGCCGGCGGAGCGAGCCATGCGCGAATACCAGGCCGCCGCGATCGAGCTGGCCTATCTCCATCACCGCTACCTTCGCGGCACTGCCCCGCACGACTTCGCAGAGAGGGGCCAGGAGCATGTCGTTGCCCTCAACGCTGTCCGGCCCTACATCTCCTTCCCCGGACAGGTGGTCCCCACCCGATGACTCATCCCGAGGCGCCTGAGCACGCCCCGCCCAGTGCCGAGAGCACCCGGATGCTGACGGCACTGGTGCGGATGCGCAGCGCGCTCCAGGAGGTTCGCCTCCCGCTGGAGCTGCCCAGCGCAGGTGCCAACCGCGACGCCCAGCGCGAGATGGTCGACCAGCTCGAGGGCTACGTCATCCCGCGCCTGATGACGATCGACGCGCCACTGCTGACTGTCGTCGGCGGCTCGACGGGTGCGGGCAAGTCGACACTGGTCAACTCGCTGGTCGGCAGCCGCGTCACCCAGCCCGGGGTGCTCCGCCCGACGACCCGCTCCCCGGTGCTCGTCCACACCCCGGCCGACGCCGAGTGGTTCGGCCAGGACCGGCTGCTGCCCGAGCTCGAGCGGGTGAGCAAGTCGACCAACGACCCCGCCGCGCTCCAGCTCGTGCCCTCCGAGGCTGTGCCGGCGGGCCTCGCGATCCTCGACGCACCCGA
Source organism: Nocardioides sp. (assembly GCF_031422975.1). Classification (GTDB taxonomy): domain Bacteria; phylum Actinomycetota; class Actinomycetes; order Propionibacteriales; family Nocardioidaceae; genus Nocardioides. The sequence continues at coordinate 6,459 of NZ_JANPEO010000420.1, forward strand.
CATCGACTCGGTCGAGGAACGCAACCGCATCCTGGCCGCGCAGCTGCTCGCCGCCGCCGACCTGTGGCTGTTCGTCACCTCCGCCGCGCGCTACGCCGACCAGGTGCCGTGGGACTTCCTTCGCAAGGCCGCCGACCGCTCCGCCGCGGTCGCGATCGTGCTCGACCGTACGCCTGCGGATGCCGTGGAGACCGTCTCGACGCACCTCGCCCGGATGCTCGCGAGCCGCGGTCTGAAGGACTCGCCGCTCTTCACCGTCACCGAGGGTGAGGTCACCGACGACGGCCTGCTGCCGCCCGAGTCGGTGGCCGCGATCCGGGGCTGGCTTGAGTCCCTCGCCGCCGACGCCGAGGCGCGATCTGCGGTCGTGAAACAGACGCTGGACGGTGCCATCCGGACCCTCGCCCGGCGCACCCACTCCGTCGCGGACGCTGCCACCGAGCAGGTCGACGCCGTACGCCGCCTGCGAGACGACGTCAACAAGGCCTACGACCAGGCGGTGGCTGAGATCTCCGAAGCGTCCGCAGACGGCACCCTGCTGCGCGGCGAGGTGCTGGCCCGCTGGCAGGAGTTCGTCGGCACGGGCGAGCTGCTCAGGTCGCTGGAGACCCGGGTCGGCTGGCTGCGCGACCGCGTGGCCAACGCCCTCAAGGGCAAGCCCCAGCAGGCCGAGCGCGTGACCGTCGCAGTCGAGTCCGGCCTGGAGACGCTGATCCTCGAGCACGCCGAGGCAGCCGCTGAACGGGCCGAGGCCTCGTGGCAGTCGCTGGCGTCCGGTCAGGTCCTGCTCGCCAATGCGGGCGAGGACCTCGGCCGTGCCTCGCGCGACTTCCGTCGCCGGGCCGAGCGCGCCGTACGCGACTGGCAGTCGGACGTGCTGGACATGGTCCGCGGCGAGGGGGCCGACAAGCGCTCGACGGCGCGGTTCTTGGCCTTCGGGGTCAACGGGCTGTCGGTCGCACTGATGGTTGTCGTCTTCGCCCACACCGCCGGAGTCACCGGCGCAGAAGCCGGCATCGCCGGCGGCTCGGCCGTCCTGGGGCAGAAGCTCCTCGAGGCCGTCTTCGGCGACCAGGCCGTCCGCGCCCTGGCCGAACGCGCCCGTCGAGACCTCGAGACCAAGGTCGGTGAACTCCTCGGCAGCGAGCGCCAGCGCTACCTCGACCTGCTCGACAGGCTCGAGATCTCGCCCGAGGCGCCCGAGAAGCTCCGGGCCGCCTCCCGACGGGTCGACGACCTTCGCTTCGCCGCGAAGGGTGGCCCCAGCAACTGAGGATTCTCGGACGCATAGGGTGTGCACAGCACTCACCGCTGTTTGTCCGAGGGAGATCATGACGTCCTTGCTCGAGGGGGCCAAGAAGCTCGTCTCGCGGAGTTCTGAGATCGGGGCCCGTGTGCAGGGTCTCGAGCAGGCGGTCGACAGCGCCCAGGGGCGTGTCGACTCCGCGGTCATCGACGAAGCCCGGTCCGTCGTCGATCGCGCCGCCGGTCGACTGAAGCTGTCGGCCGAGCACACCGTGGTCGCCCTAGCGGGCGCCACGGGCTCGGGCAAGTCGTCGACGTTCAACGCGCTGGCCGAGCTCGAGCTCTCGGCTGTCGGCGTCCGCCGGCCCACCACCTCGTGGGCGACCGCGTGCGTGTGGGGTCGTCACGGCGCCGAGGAACTCCTCGAGTGGCTCGGGATCCCGCCCCGACACCAGGTGACCCGCGACTCGATGCTCTCCACGGGGCGCGAGGACAACGCGCTGCAGGGCGTCGTGCTCCTCGACCTGCCCGACCACGACTCGACCGAGGTCGCGCACCACCTCGAGGTCGACCGGCTGGTGCGCCTCGCCGACATGTTCGTCTGGGTCCTCGACCCGCAGAAGTACGCCGACGCGGCGATCCACGACCGCTACCTCGCGCCACTCGCGTCCCACAAGGACGTGATGCTGGTCGTCCTCAACCACATCGACACGGTGGCCGAGGCGCGTCGTGACGGCATGCTCGCCGACGTTCGCCGCCTGCTGGAGGCCGACGGCCTCGACGGCGTGCCGGTGCTCGCCGTCAGTGCGCGAAACGGCTGGGGGATCGACGAGCTGAAGAAGCAGATCGCCAAGCGCGTCGCGGAGAAGAAGGCGACCCGTGCGCGGCTCGGCGCCGACGTGCGCGCCGCCGCCGAGCGGCTCCAGACCGTGTCCGGCGACGCCAAGGTGCGCTCGCTGTCCACCGAACGGATCGCGGCGCTGGACGACGCGTTCGCGGACGCAGCCGGGGTGCCGACGGTCGTCAAGGCCGTCGAGGACTCCACGCGGATCCGCGCCAACCGCGCCACCGGCTGGCCGGTCACGGCGTGGTTCTCCAGGTTCAAGCCCGACCCGCTCAAGCGGCTCCACCTCGATCTCGGCTCCGCCGGAAAGCACCTCACGAGTGTGTCGCGAACCTCGGTGCCCAAGGCCACGGGGGTGCAGAAGGCTCGTGTCGACACGGAGGTCCGGGCACTCGTCGACCAGGTCTCCGACGGGATGGGCCAGCCCTGGGTCACCGCCATCCGCAAGGCCTCGCTCTCGCGTCTGCCCGACCTGGGTGACCGCCTGGACAAGGCGGTCGCCGCCACCGACCTGGGTGCCGAGAAGATTCCGCTGTGGGCCGGCCTCGTGCGTGCGCTCCAGTGGCTGCTGATCATCGCCGCCGCCGTCGGTGGCGGGTGGTTGGCGCTGCTGGCCTTCGGGTCGTATGCCCGGCTGCCGGAGCCGCCGACGCCCGAGCTGAGTGGTTTCCCGATTCCGACGCTGCTCCTGTTGGGCGGCATCGCGCTGGGCCTGCTGTTGGCTCTCGTGTGCCGAGTGCTGGTGTCCATGACGGCCAGGCGTCGTGCGAGGGCCGCGGACAAGCGGCTGCGCGACGCCATCTCCGCGGTCTCCGACGAACTCGTCGTGCAGCCGGTGCAGGCCGAGCTCGCGGCGTACTCCGCGATGCGTGACGGTCTGGCGATCGCCCTCAAGTAGCCCGTTCCGGGTCTCTGGGTGTCCACAGGAAGGCGCCTCGTCGAGGTTGTCCACAGCGCAACGGGGATCGCCCGCTCGTTGTCCGTGCCCCGCCGCACTCTTGGCGTCGAGGGCGGGCACGCCGTCCTCGACAGCGAGGAAGGCATTCACATGTTCGACACCTACATCACGCTCAACGGTTGGGTCGGCTCCGACGTCTCGTTGCGGGAGGTGGCCGGGGGACAGCCCGTGGCCAACTTCCGGGTGGCGACGACATCGCGCAAGTTCCGCAACAACCAGTGGGAGGACGGCGCCACCACGTGGTACTCCGTCCGGGCCTGGCGCCGGCTCGCCGACAACGTGGCGCTGTCGATCAAGCGCGGTGACCCGGTGGTCGTGCACGGGCGGCTGGAGGCCGACGTCTGGACCAAGGAGGACGGCACGACCAACACCCAGCTGGTCATCACCGCCACGTCGGTCGGGCACGACCTGTCGCGGGGCACTGCCGTCTTCACCAAGCCCGCGCCACCCGAGGCCCTCCAGCCGGGCGCGACACCGGCGGTGCAGCCCGTCGACCCGTGGGCTGTGCCGCTGAGCGAGCCGCCTTCGTTCGCGACCGACGCGCCCGCCGCGGAGGACGTTCCCGAGGAGGACGCAGCCTGAGGCCGGGTGGTGATCAGGACGCGGGCCTCATCCAGGTGTCGTCCATCAGGGCGGCTCGCTCGGTCCGGTCCCGGTCGCTGCTTGGCCGGCCCGTCGTCGCGTGGACGGAGATCTCGGCACTGCTGCGCCGGTGTCGGGACAGCCCATGGACGCGGCCATCGCCGTACGGGCCTCGAAGTCTGCCGGTTGTGGTCGAGAACGCCGTGACCCGTAGGCTCGGGGCCATGGCTGAATACGTCTTTACCCTGCGCAACGTGCGCAAGGCCCACGGTGACAAGGTCGTTCTCGACAACGTCACCCTCTCCTTCCTTCACGGCGCCAAGATCGGGGTCGTCGGCCCCAACGGCACCGGCAAGTCGTCCCTGCTCAAGATCATGGCCGGACTCGACAAGGCCAACAACGGCGACGCGATCCTCGACCCGGGCGCGACGGTCGGCATGCTCCAGCAGGAGCCGCCGCTGTCCGAGGGCAAGACCGTCCTGGAGAACGTCGAGGAGGCCGTGGGCGAGATCAAGGGCAAGCTCAACCGCTACAACGAGATCTCCGAGCTGATGTCTGACCCCGACGCCGACTTCGACACGCTGCTCGCCGAGATGGGCGACCTGCAGACCGACCTCGACCACGCCAGTGCGTGGGACCTCGACAGCCGTCTCGACCAGGCGATGGACGCCCTTCGCTGCCCGCCGCCGGACGTCCTCGTGGACAACCTCTCCGGTGGTGAGCGTCGCCGCGTCGCGCTGTGCAAGCTGCTGCTCCAGCAGCCCAGCCTGCTGCTCCTCGACGAGCCCACCAACCACCTCGACGCCGAGTCCGTGCAGTGGCTCGAAGGTCACCTCGCGTCCTACCCCGGCGCCGTCCTGGCCGTGACCCACGACCGCTACTTCCTCGACAACGTCGCCTCCTGGATCCTCGAGCTCGACCGCGGCCAGGCCCACCCCTACGAGGGCAACTACACGACCTACCTCGAGACCAAGCAGAGCCGCCTCAAGATCGAGGGTCAGAAGGACGTCAAGCGCGCCAAGATGCTCGAGCGCGAGCTCGAGTGGGTGCGCTCCAACGCGAAGGCCCGCCAGACCAAGAGCAAGTCGCGGCTGGCGCGTTACGAGGAGATGGCCAACGAGGCCGATCGAATGCGCAAGATCGACACCTCAGAGATCAACATCCCGGCCGGTCCTCGCCTCGGTGACATCGTGCTCGAGGCGCACGACCTCGGGAAGGGCTTCGACGATCGCACCCTCATGCACGACGTGTCCTTCACCCTTCCCCGCGCCGGCATCGTCGGCGTGATCGGCCCCAACGGTGTCGGCAAGACCACGCTCTTCAAGATGATCACCGGTGAGGAGCAGCCCGACAACGGCGAGCTCAAGGTCGGCCAGACCGTGAAGGTCTCCTACGTCGACCAGAGCCGTGGCGGCATCGACCCCACCAAGAACGTCTGGGAGGTCGTCTCCGACGGACTCGACTTCATCAAGGTCGCCAACTTCGAGATGAACTCGCGGGCCTACGTCGCCTCGTTCGGCTTCAAGGGCCCCGACCAGCAGAAGAAGGCCGGCGTGCTGTCCGGCGGTGAGCGCAACCGGCTCAACCTCGCCCTGACGCTCAAGATGGGCGGCAACATGCTGCTCCTCGACGAGCCCACCAACGACCTCGACGTGGAGACCTTGTCCTCGCTCGAGGACGCGCTGCTCGACTTCCCCGGGTGTGCCGTCGTGACCTCTCACGACCGGTGGTTCCTCGACCGCGTGGCCACCCACATCCTGGCGTGGGAGGGCGACGACGAGGACCCCGCTCGGTGGTTCTGGTTCGAGGGCAACTTCGCGTCCTACGAGGAGAACAAGATCGAGCGCCTCGGCGCCGATGCTGCCCGGCCGCACCGCGTCACCCACCG
>NZ_JANPEO010000421.1:0-3266 GCF_031422975.1 Nocardioides sp.
CGCCCTCCGACGCCGGGCTCGGCGGCCGGCCCCCCTCGAGGCTCACCCTCGCCGTGGACGAGGCCACCCCCGTCCGCGCCGCCGCGCCGCGCGACGCCGACGAGATCCGGCTCCAGGCCAATCGCGATGCCAAGGCCATCCGCGCCGAGGCCGCCCGCGAGGCCGACGACATGCGGCTCGTCCAGCTCAAGGAGCTCGACGAGATGCGCAACCGGCTCACCGCCGATGCCGAGCAGGAGCGCGCCCTGGCCAAGGGCGAGGCCGCCGACCTGCTGGCCGCCGCCAAGCGCGAGGCCGACCAGGTCCGGCTGGCCGCGCAACAGGAGACCAACGAGCTGCGCACGACGGCCAAGCGCGAGGCCGAGCAGGCCCGCGCTGCCGCCGACCGCGAGGTGCAGGAGGCCCGACGCACGCTGGCCGTGGAGAAGGAGCGGCTCGCCCGCGAGGCCACCGACCACCACACCAACGCCACCTCCGAGACCCAGCGCCTGGTCCAGGAGGCCGAGGAGCGCGCCAACGCCGCCGAGCAGCGGGCCCGCGAGGCCACCACCCAGGCCAACGCCCACCGTCAGCAGGCGCAGAACGAGGCGGAGGGTCTGCTGAGCCGGGCTCGCCGCGAGGCCGAGCAGGTGGTCGCCTCGGCGACGACGCAGGCCGATTCGATCGCCGCCACCGGCGTCGCCGACGCCGAGCGCGAGCTCGCCGCCGTGCAGGCCGAGGTTCAGCGGATGACCAAGCGCCGAGACGCAGTCGCTGCCCAGCTGGGCGCGTTGCGCGACGTGGTCGCCGGCTTCGCCGAGGACGAGTCCTGACCTGGATCGACCGCCTGCGGGCGGTCACCACGGCCACTCCTGAGCCGACGCTGGATCGCGACCCTGCCGACACGTCCGTCGAGGAGGCCGTCTCCAGGGTCGGCCAGGGAGCCGACCGCGCCGAGGCAGCCGCCGATCGTGCGGGAGTCGCGGCCGGGGACGCCCGGGAGTCGGCCGACTCCTCAGCCGCGATCGCCGAGCGCATCGACAACGCGACCGACCTGGTCATCGGTGACGGCAGCGTTGCGTCGTACCCCGACGTGCCGGTCGCACCCGCGTCCGCGCCGCCGTCACTGCTGCGCCACTCCCCCTTCAACATCGGGTTCTTCGGCGCCTTCGGCGCGATCGTCGCGGTGTTCCTCAGCCAGCAGCTCCTGAGCATCTCCTCGGTGCTGATCCTGCTGGTGATGGCCATGTTCTTGGCGATCGGCCTCAACCCGACGGTCGAGTGGTTCATGAAGCGTGGCGTGCGTCGAGGCGTCGCGGTGCTGTTGGTGCTGTTCGTCGTGATCAGCGTGCTGACGCTCTTCGTCTTCGCCGTGGCCCCGGTGATCAGTGAGCAGATCGCCCAGATCACCGAGAACGCCCCCGGCTGGCTGCAGGACCTGCAGAGGAACACGACCGTCCAGCAGCTCGACGATCGCTTCTCGGTCATCGACAAGCTGACGGAGTATGTCACCCAGGGCGACTTCGGCCAGCGGGTCTTCGGCGGGGCGCTGGGCGTCGGCCTGGCCGTCCTGTCCGCGCTCGCCAACGCCTTCATCGTGGTCGTGCTGATGGTCTACTTCCTGGCTTCGCTGCCCAGCATCAAGCACGCCGCCTACAACATCGCCCCCGCGTCCAAGCGGGCCCGGGTCAGCGACCTGGGCGACCGGATCATCCGCTCCACCGGTGCCTACGTGTCGGGGGCCTTCCTGGTCTCCATCTGCGCCGGCCTCAGCACGTTGATCTTCACCCTCATCGTCGGCCTGCGTGACTACAGCTTCGCGCTGGCGTTCATCGTCGGACTGCTGTCGCTGATCCCGGTCGTCGGCGCCGTCGTGTCGGGCATCATCATCACGCTGCTGGCGTTGACCGTCTCACCGACGGTGGCGATCGTCGCGGCGATCTACTACGTCACCTACCAGCAGCTCGAGTCCTACTTCATCTATCCGCGCATCATGAAGCGCTCGGTCGACATCCCCGGCTCCGTCACGGTGATCGCGGCGCTCGTCGGCGGCAGTCTCATGGGCGTGATCGGCGCACTGCTCGCCGTACCCGTGGCTGCCGCGCTGCTGCTGCTGCACCGTGAGGTCCTGCTCACGCGGCAGGACGCTCGCTGAGGTCCTGCTCGCCCGGGAGCGGCTCGACCGTCACGGCGCTCGAGCCCTCGCCGAGCTTGACGACGACGACGCCGGCCAGCACGAGCACACCGCCCAGCATCTGCACCGTCCGCGGCAGCTCGCCGAGGAGCAGCCAGGCGAAGACCAGAGCCATCAGCACCTCGAGCAGCGCCACGAACGACGAGAGCCGCGAGCCGAGTCGGCGACCGGCCTCGATGCCGGTGACGTAGGCGAAGGCGGCCGTCACCAGGCCGAGCGCGAGCACCGGCACCCACCACGCCACCGCGTGCCCGTCGTAGACGACGTCGGCGCTCGTGGCGTGCATGGGCAGCACACCGATCCCGCCCGCGGTGAGCAGCACGACTCCTCCGACCACCAGGCCGGCGGCCGCGAGGCTGATCGGCGGCAGACCGTTGTCGGTGTCGGCCCCGATGACGAAGTAGATCGCCGCGCCGACCATGGCACCGAGCGCCCACAGCACTCCGGTGGTGCTCAGGTCGGCACCCGAGACCACGTCGAGGACCAGGACCAGGCCGAGCGAGGCAATGACCGCACCGACCACGGTGAGGCGGTTGGGGCGGTTGCCGTGGCGCAGCCACAGCCACATGACGACGGCCACCGGCGCGGTGTACTCGATGAGGAGGGCCACGCCGACCTGCATGTAGCTGACGGCGTAGAAGTAGCACAGCTGTGCGCCGGCGACTGCGGCGACGCCGTAGACGGTGACGGTCAGACTGCTCTCACGCAGCAGGTGCCAGCGGCCGCGCAGCGCGACGACACCGGGGATCGCGAGCACGATCGCGGCGATGGCGATGCGGGCCGCCACCGCGGCGCCGGCCGTCCAGCCTGCGTCGAGCAGTCCGCGGGCCAAGGCGCCGGAGAGGCCGAACGTCACTGCGGAGGCGACCGCGAAGGCCAGCCCAGTCGAGGTGCTGGAGTGCCGGATCACCGGCCTGTCATGAGTCATGGTCGCCATGGGTCATGACACTACGCCCCTCGCTGGTAAGGTGTCAACGTGGCTTTCACTCATGACACCGCAGCCTCGCTGCAGGCCGCCGTGGCGCTCGCCAACACGGCGCTCGAGCCGGACACCCTGACCACGGTCGAGGCGCTGGCGGAGTTCTACGCCGAG
>NZ_JANPEO010000422.1:0-15027 GCF_031422975.1 Nocardioides sp.
CCTCCGTGGTCCGTGAGCACGAGGCGGCGGGTCGCCCGCACGACCTGGTGCTGCTCGGCAACGACGCTGCCGACACCGGTGACTTCCAGGTCGGCATCCGCCTGGCCTACGAGCTGGGACGCCCCGTAGTCACCGGGGTCACCACGGTGACGGTCTCCGAGGTCGACGGCCAGCCGGTCGTGACCGCCAGCGGCGACGGCCCCGACGGCTATGAGACCTACCGTGTGCCGCTGCCCGCCGTCGTGACGGTGCTCGAGGGCGGGGTCGAACCTCGCTACCCGACGGTGCCCGGCCGGATGAAGGCCAAGAAGGTGCCGATCGAGGAGCGCGAGGCGTCGGCCGCGCCGACCGGGCAGTCCCGGGTGCGATGGTCGCTGCCGCCCGCGGCGCCCAGTGACGTCCAGGTCCTCGGCACCGGCCCGGAGGCCGCGCCCGCCGTCGTCGACCTCCTCGAGCAGCTGGGAGTGCTGGCCAGATGATCCTCGTCCTCGTGGAGAAGGACCTCCACGGTGCGGCCGTCGAGGTGTCCCTGGAGACGCTGACCTTCGCGCGTTCGCTCTCCGAGGCCGGTGGCGGCGTGCCCGTCGACGCGGTCGTCGTGGGCGACGTCTCCGACGACCTCCGCTCCCAGCTTGCGGCGTACGGCGTGCGCGAGGTCCACCGCCTGACCGGGGCCGGCTTCGAGGCGTTCGCGGGGGCCGCGTGGGCCTCGGGGATCGAGACCGTGCTCGCGACGACCCGCTCGGTCGTGGTGACGGCCGCCGGGACGCCCCGCGGCGGCGAGGTGCTCGCGCACCTGGCGGCCCGGGCCGGCGTGGCGATGGCCGCCAACGTGCTGTCCTTCAACGGACTGTCCCCGTTCGTGGTGAACCGGCAGGTGGTCGGTGGCCGGGCGGTGGAGGAGATGCAGATGTCGAGCCGTCCCACGCTCTTCACCGTTGCCGGCCACGCGGTCGAGGCGGCGCCCGCCGCGGCGCCGACCGCGGCTGCCCTGGTGGAGCACGCCCCCGACGTGGCCGCCATCGACCTGGTCGCCCGCGTGGTGTCCACCGAGGAGCCCGAGCCCGACCTGTCCGGCAGCCTCAAGTCGGCGCGGGTCGTGGTCGGTGCCGGCCGCGGCGCCGGCGGCGAGGACGGCTTCGACGGCCTCCTCGAGCTGGCCGAGCTGCTGGGTGCCCCGCTGGGCGTCTCGCGGGTCGTCACCTCGCTCGGCTGGCGCCCTCACCACGAGCAGGTCGGCCAGACCGGGAGCCGTATCTCACCCGACCTCTACATCCCGTGCGGCATCAGCGGCGCCATCCAGCACTGGGCCGGGTGCAGCAGCGCCAAGGCGATCCTGGCGATCAACACCGACGCCGACGCGCCGATGGTCACCAAGGCGACGCACGCGGTGATCGGTGACCTGCACGAGGTCGTGCCGGCGATCAACGCCGAGATCAGGCGCCGCCGCGCCGGCTGAGCGCGGCGCGGGTTACTCCTGAGTAGACGAGAAGACGTCACACCGAGTGACACGCGGCGTACTTCTCGTGACGTGGACGAGATTCCAGCGTAACCTCGCGGCGATGTCCGCGTTGGTCCCACGTTCGCACCGGCGCGGAATCACTGTGCCACTCACCGTCGAACGCCGATGCTGAGTCGAGAGGGAGGTCTGCGCCATGGGCGTTGAGATCAAGGTCGACGGCCTCACCAAGTCGTTCGGCAAACAGCTGATCTGGCGTGACGTGACGCTGAGGATCCCCGCCGGCCAGGTGTCGGTCATGCTGGGTCCCTCGGGCACCGGCAAGTCGGTCTTCCTCAAGACCCTGATCGGTCTGGTCAAGCCCGACGAGGGCTCGATCCTGATCGAGGGCACCGACATCGCGAGTTGCTCCGAGCGCGACCTCTACGAGATCCGCAAACTCTTCGGCGTGCTGTTCCAGGACGGCGCGATGTTCGGCTCGATGAACCTCTACGACAACGTCGCCTTCCCCCTGCGCGAGCACACCAAGAAGTCCGAGTCCGAGGTCCGCACCATCGTCATGGAGAAAATGGACCTGGTCGGCCTCGTCGGCGCCGAGGACAAGCTGCCCGGCGAGATCTCCGGCGGCATGCGCAAGCGCGCCGGCCTGGCCCGCGCCCTCGTGCTCGACCCCGAGATCCTCCTGATCGACGAGCCCGACTCGGGCCTCGACCCCGTGCGCACGTCGTACATCAACCAGCTCTTCATCGACCTCAACGCGCAGATCGACGCGACGTTCCTGATCGTCACCCACGACGTCAACAGCACCCGGACGGTCCCGGACAACATCGGCCTGCTCTACCACAAGCACCTGGCGATGTTCGGGCCCCGCGAGATGCTGCTGAGCTCCGAGGAGCCGGTCGTGCGTCAGTTCCTCAACGCCCAGACCGTCGGCCCGATCGGAATGTCCGAGGAGAAGGACGCCGACGAGCTCGCCGCGGAGAAGGACCTCGACATGCCTCCGCTGCCGCCGATCCCGCTCCAGCTCGAGCCGTCCAGCGGCATCCCGCGCCGTCACCAGCCCCCGCCGGGCGAGTGGTGCCGGGAGAATGGTGTGACGCCGCCTCCCGGATCCTTCGAGAGCGCCAACGCCGGCCTCGCACCGGGGGCCTGATCAGGCCGTGTCCTCACTGACCTCTTCCCGGGCACTCGCCCCGATCGGGATCGCAGGCAAGCTCTTCGCCTTTGCCCTCGACGTCGGGCGCGCGCTGTTCCGACGCCCCTTCCAGCTGCGCGAGTTCATCCAGCAGGCCTGGTTCATCGCCTCGGTGACCATCGTCCCGACGGCGCTCGTGGCCATCCCCTTCGGTGCGGTGATCGCGCTCCAGGTCGGCGGCCTGATCAAGCAGTTCGGGGCCCAGTCATTCACCGGCTCCGCATCGGTGCTCGCCGTCATCCAGCAGGCCGCGCCCATCGGCACAGCCCTGCTCATCGCCGGCGCCGGCGGCTCTGCCATCGCGGCCGACCTCGGTGCCCGCAAGATTCGCGAAGAGCTCGACGCGATGATGGTGCTCGGCATCGACCCGATCCAGCGCCTCGTCGTGCCCCGCGTCCTTGCCTGCATGGTCGTCGCGTTCTTCCTCAACGGCATGGTCAGCGTCGTCGGCGTCGCCGGCGGCTATGTCTTCAACGTGATCCTGCAGGACGGCACCCCCGGCGCCTACATCGCGAGCTTCACCGCGCTGGCCCAGCTGCCCGACCTCTGGATCGGCCTGTTCAAGGCGCTGGTCTTCGGCCTGATCGCCGCCATCGTCGCGTCCTACAAGGGCATGAACGCCAACGGCGGGCCCAAGGGCGTCGGTGACGCGGTCAACGAGTCCGTGGTCATCACGTTCCTGCTGCTCTTCGTCGCCAACTTCGTCCTGAGCATGATCTATCTCCAGATCATCCCCCCGAAGGGCGGATGACATGGCCAGCATCAAGAGCGTCTACCAACGGCCCCTGGACTCCCTCGACACCCTGGGTGGGCAGCTCGCCTTCCACATCGGCGTCGTCAAGGCGATCCCGCGCTCGGTCACGCGCTATCCCAAGGAGATCATGCGGATCCTGGCCGAGGTCACCCTCGGCTCCGGGGCGCTGGCGGTCATCGGCGGCACGGTGGGCGTCATCCTCGGCATGACCTTCTTCACCGGTGCCCAGGTCGGGCTCTCGGGCTACGCCGCGCTCAACCAGCTCGGCACGGCCGCCTTCGCCGGCTTCGTCTCCGCCTACTTCAACACCCGCGAGATCGCGCCGCTCGTGGCCGGCATCGCTCTCGCCGCGACCGTCGGCTGCGGCTTCACCGCCCAGCTCGGCGCCATGCGGATCTCCGAGGAGGTCGACGCCCTCGAGGTGATGGCGATCCCCTCGATGCCGTTCCTGGTCGCGACCCGCGTCGTCGGCGGACTGATCGCGATCGTCCCGCTGTACGTCGTGGGGTTGCTGTCGTCGTACTTCGCGAGCCGGCTCGTGGTCACGCAGTTCTACGGCCAGTCGCCGGGCACCTATGACCACTACTTCAACGCCTTCCTGCCACCGGGCGACGTGCTCTGGTCGTTCGGCAAGGTCCTCGTCTTCTCGGTCACCGTGATCCTCATCCACTGCTACCACGGCTACACCTGCTCCGGCGGACCCGCGGGTGTGGGCGTGGCGGTGGGCCGCGCCGTGCGGACCAGCATCGTGGCGGTCAACGTCATCGACCTGTTCCTGTCCATGGCCATCTGGGGCACCAACGCCACCGTCAGATTGGCGGGTTAGCGATGAATCCCATGAAGAACAACCTGGTGTTGGGCGTCGTCTTCCTCGCCCTGCTGCTGTCGAGCGTGTGGGTCTCCTACGGCGTCTTCACCCAGAAGTTCACCAGGTTCGACGAGGTCGAGCTCAAGACCACCAACATCGGGTTGCAGCTGCCGATCCGCGCCGACGTCAAGATCCGCGGCGTCCAGGTCGGCGAGGTGACCGACATCCGCACCGACGGCGACGGCGCCACGCTGACGCTCGGTCTGTACCCCGACATGCGCGACACGGTCCCCGGCAACGTGACCGGCTCGATCGTGCCGAAGACGTTGTTCGGCGAGAAGTACGTCTCGCTGATCGTGCCGGAGGGCCCGGTCGCCGACGCGATCGAGGTCGACACGGTCATCGATCGCACCGACGTGTCCACCGAGGTCGAGCAGGTCCTCAACGACCTCTACCCGCTGCTGCGGGCGGTCCAGCCGGCCGAGATCAACATGACGCTCAACGCGATCGCGACCGCGCTCGAAGGGCGCGGCGACCAGATCGGCAACAACCTCGAGACGGTCGACAGCTATCTCAAGCGGCTCAACCCCGAGATACCGGCGCTCATCGAGGACCTCCGGCTCACCGGCAAGGTGTCGGATGTGTACGCCGACGTGCTGCCCGAGATCGCCACGATCCTGCGCAACACCATCACGACCACGCAGACGCTCGAGGGGCGCGAGGAGAAGCTCAACGCCCTGTTCAAGGACATCGGTTCGTTCTCCGCGACGGCCGAGCGCTTCCTCGACGACAACGGCGACAACGTCATCCGCCTCGGCGAGGTCAGCCGCGACCAGCTGCGCGTCCTGGCCCGCTACGCCCCCGAATACCCCTGCCTCCTCGCAGGCATCGTGAAGGCCGGCGCGCTCCAGGCCGAGGCGTTCCGCGGCTTCACGCTGCACATCGTGCTGGAGACGCTGCCCAACCAGCCCCGCGGCTACGGCCCGCAGGACCGACCGGTGTTCGCCGACAAACGCGGCCCCTACTGCGGGCGCCTGCCCGATGCTCCCTGGAACCAGGACAACCCCGTGACCCACCAGCCCAACTTCGCCGACGGCGTCGACGAGACCACTGGCAAGGGCACCATGCGTGCTGCGACCGGCTGGTCGACAGGCGCCGGGTTCCCCGGTAGCCGCGAGGAGTCGGCTCTGGTCAAGGGGCTGCTCGGACCCGCGATCGGCACGAGCGCGGCGGACGTGCCAGACCTCGGCGTCCTCCTCATCGCTCCGATGGCGCGCGGCGCCACCGTCAGCCTGGGGGCCGATCACTGATGGCCGTCCTCGACAAGAAGACCTCGGGCGACCTGCTCAAGCTCCTCGTCTTCATCGTGGTCACCTCGATGCTGACCGCGGTGCTGATCGTCCTCATCGGCAATCTCAACTTCGCCTCGACCCGTGACTACAAGGCGGTCTTCACCAACGCCACCGGCGTCAACAAGGGCGACGACGTCCGGGTCGCGGGCGTGAAGGTCGGGACGGTCAAGGACGTGGAGATCACCGAGCGCACCCAGGCACTCGTGAGCTTCACGGTCGCCGACGCGACCCAGGTCAACGGCGGCACCTTCGCCACGATCCGCTACCGCAACCTGGTGGGACAGCGCTATCTCTCCCTCACCCAGGAGGTGGGCGACTCCGCCCGGATGCCCGAGGGTTCCACGATCCCGGTCGAACAGACCTTGCCGGCCCTCGACCTGACGGTCCTGTTCAACGGCTTCAAGCCGCTCTTCCAGGCCTTGTCACCTGCCGACATCAACAAGCTCTCCTACGAGATCGTCCAGGTCTTCCAGGGCGAGGGCGGCACGCTCGAGGGCCTGCTGCAGCACACCGCCTCGGTCACCGACACGCTCGCGGACCGCGACCAGGTCATCGGCGACCTGATCGAGAACCTCAACCAGGTGCTCGTGCACATCGGTGACCGCGACGAGCAGCTGTCTCGACTGATCGGGTCCTTCCGCCAGCTCGTCGGCGGACTCAAGGACGACCGACAGGCGATCTTGACGTCCCTCGACGACATCTCCGCCCTCTCCGTGCAGACCGCCGGGCTGCTGCAGGGAATCCGCAAGCCGTTCGTCCAGGACATCAAGCACCTGCGCGAGTTCGCCGGCAACATCGACCGCAACAAGGCCGAGCTCGACCGGGCCCTGCAGGTGCTGCCGATCAAGCTCGAGAAGGTCGGTCGCACCGCGATCTACGGCTCGTGGTTCAACTTCTACCTGTGCGAGTTCCAAGGGCGGGTCAAGCTGCCCGCCGGCGTCAACGTGCCGCTGAGCTACCAAACCGGATCGGACAGGTGCAATCTCGGATGATCCCGTTCCGCGAGCGCAACCCCGTCGTCATCGGCGCCATCAGCCTGGCCCTGATCGCGGCCTCCCTCGTCGTGGCGTTCCGTGCCGGCGACCTCCCGGTCATCGGTGGCGGCGACACCTACTACGCCGCCTTCTCCGAGGCCGGTGGCCTCAAGACCAACGACGAGGTGCGCATCGCCGGCGTCCGCGTCGGCAAGGTCGACTCCGTGACCCTCGACGGCGACCACGTGAAGGTCGCCTTCAAGGTCGACACCGCCGAGAAGTTCGGCCCCACGACCAACGCCGCGATCAAGGTCAAGACCCTGCTCGGCGCGATGTACCTCGCCCTCGAGCCGGCGGGCGGCGGACAGATGAAGGAGAAGTCGACGATCCCGATCGAGCGGACCGCTTCGCCGTACGACGTGGTGGAGGCCTTCGAAGGCCTGGCCTCGACGTCGGAGGAGATCAACACCGACCAGCTCGCGGCCTCACTGACCACGCTCGCCGACCTCACCCGCAACACGCCGGAGGAGTTCCGCGCGGCCCTCGACGGGGTCACGCGCCTCTCGGCCAACGTCGCCGCCCGCGACGGCGAGATCAACACGCTGCTGGTCAACCTGGAGAAGGTCTCCCGGGTGCTCGACGAGCGCGACGAGGACATCGTGGCGCTGATGCGCGATGCCGACGTCCTGTTCCGGGCGCTGGTGAGCCGCCGCGAGGCCATCCACAACCTGCTCACGTCCACCTCGACGCTCTCGCGCGAGCTGACCCTGCTCGTGAGGCAGAGCCGCGCAGACCTCAAGCCCGCTTTGACCCACCTGGAGAACGTCGTCAACGTGCTCAACAAGAACGAGGACAACCTCGACAACAGCCTTCGGCTGATGGCGCCGTTCTATACCGTCTTCGCCAACACCCTGGGCAACGGACCGTGGTTCGACACCTACATCCAGAACATGCCTCCCGCGATCCAGGTGGGCTGACATGGACCTCCTCAGGAAGTACGCCGTCCCGTTGGTCGTCATCGCCCTGGTGACCGCTGCCGTGCTGACCCTGGTCGGCGGCGACGACACCAAGCGCCTCGTGGCGCACTTCCCCCGGGCCGTCTCGGTCTACGAGGGCAGCGACGTGCGGGTCCTCGGTGTGGCGATCGGCACGGTGGAGAAGGTCACGCCGTCGGGCACCGACGTCGAGGTGACGATGTCCTACGACGCCGACGTCGACCTGCCCGCCGACGCCAAGGCCGCCATCGTGGCGCCGTCCGTGGTCGGTGACCGGTTCGTCCAGGTCACCCCCGTGTTCGAGGAGGGCGACGAGGTGATGGCGGACAACACCGTGCTCGCCGTCGCCCAGACTGCCGTCCCGATCGAGCTGGACCAGATCTTCGAGAGCCTCGACACGCTCAACGTGGCGCTCGGACCCAACGGCGCCAACAAGAACGGCGCCCTGTCGGACCTGTTGTCCGTGACTGCCGACAACTTCGACGGCCAGGGTGCCAATCTCAACTCGACCATCAAGAACTTCGCCCGGCTCTCCGACACGTTGGCCAACAACAAGGAGGAGCTGTTCGGCAGCGCCGAACAGCTCGGCAAGTTCATCGAGACGCTGGCGCAGAACGACGAGACCGTCCGGGGCTTCAACCAGTCCCTCGCCGACGTCTCGGGCCTGCTCAAGGGGGAGCGTGAGGAACTCAGTGCTTCGCTGAAGAACCTGTCCACCGCCCTGGTCGAGGTGTCGTCGTTCGTCACCGACAACCGCGAGATCCTGGGCCGCAACATCCAGGGCCTCAACCGCGTGTCCAAGGTGCTGGTCAAGCAGCGCGCCGCCCTGGACCAGGTCCTCAAGGTGGGCCCGCTGGCCCTCAACAACCTGGCCCTGACCTACAACCCGCAGGCCGGCACGCTCGACACCCGGGCCAACCTCGGGGAGCTGGGTGGCCAGATCGAGGCCGACCCGGCGCTCTACCTGTGTGGTCTGACCAACCAGGTGAAGGGTGCCGCGGGCGTCTGCGACACGATCAAGAAGGTCTTGCCCCGCAGTGGTGCCCTGACGGAGGGCTCGACCCTGCCCTCGGCGCCCGACCTGAAGTTCGATCCGAGCCTCGGCGGACTCGTGGGGGTACAGCGATGAGGAAGCTCAAGGCGCTGATCGGGATGCTCGCCGTCGCGTTGCTGCTGACGGGCTGCGACTTCGACGTCTACAAGTTGCCGCTGCCCGGCGGCCCGGACGCCGGTGACAACCCGATGAGGATCACGGTCCAGTTCGCCGACGTGCTCGACCTGGTGCCCAAGTCCACGGTCAAGGTCAACGACGTCAGCGTCGGCACCGTGCGCGACGTGGTGCTGAAGGGCTACACGGCCGAGGTCACCCTCGAGATCCGCAACGATGTCGAGCTTCCCGACAACGCCCTCGCCGAGATCCGCCAGACCAGCCTGCTCGGCGAGAAGTTCGTCTCGCTGAAGGCGCCCCCCACGGACGTGAGCAGCAACCAGCTCGAGAGCGGCGACAAGATCCCGCTCGAGCGGTCCGGACGAAACCCGGAGGTCGAGGAGGTGCTCGGCGCCCTGAGCCTCCTGCTCAACGGTGGTGGCGTCGCCCAGCTCAAGACGATCACCCAGGAGCTCAACCTCGCCCTCGAGGGCCGCGAAGGCGCGGCCAGGTCGGTGCTCCAGCAGATCGGCTCCTTCATGGGCCAGCTCGACGAGAACAAGGCTGCCATCGTCACCGCGATCGAGAAGCTCAACCGGCTCGCGCTGTCGGTGCGCGAGGAGCAGCCGACCATCGATGCGGCGTTGGAGGAGCTGCCCAGCGCGCTCGACTCGATCGACCGGCAACGAGGCGACCTCGTCAAGATGCTCAAGGCCCTCGACGAGCTCAGTGCCGTGGGCGTGAAGGTCATCTCGGCATCCAAGGACGCCACCATCGACAGCCTCGAGCTGCTCAACCCGGTGCTGTCGCAACTCGCCGCGTCGGGCGACAACTTCACCAACGCCTTCCACGTGTTCCTCACCTACCCGTTCGTCGACGAGGTCGTCGGGCGTGACCCGCAGGTGGCCCGCAACCTCCACATGGGTGACTTCACCAACCTGTCGATCACCCTTGAGGTCGACCTCACCAACGGCGCCACCGGCCTGCCGACGCTGCCCACCAACCTGCCCACGCAGGTCGACCCCACGGTGATCGTCAACAACGTGCTCGAGTGCCTCAAGAGCGGCGACCCGCAGAGCGCAGCCTGTCTCAAGGTGCTCAACACACCCAACGACCTGCTCCTGCTCAAGGAAGAGTGCAAGAAGCAGGCCAACCAGGACAAGGACATCTGCAAGCAGCTCAACGCGATCCCGGGGGTGCCCGGCCTGCCCACCACGCCGCCGACGATCCCCGTCCCGACCAGCGTGCCGACGGGGCTACCGACCCTGCTGCGTCAGCCGGGCGCACCACGGGCCGGGACCGGCCAGCGACCCACGCAGTACGGACCGACGATGGGAGAGCTGATGGACGTCTATGACCCCAACCTCGTCAGCCTGCTCGTGCCCGGGATGGTGCTCTGATGGTTACTCGTCGGACCAAGGTCCAGCTGCTCATCTTCGCGATCATCACGCTGCTCGGCGTGACGTTCGTCGGTGCCCGCTACGCCCGCCTTGACCGGGTCTTCGTGGATGACGCCTACACCGTCGTCGCCCACTTCGCCGACTCCGGCGGTGCCTTCGCCGGTGCCGAGGTGTCCTACCGCGGCGTCCGCGTCGGTCAGGTCTCCGAGATGGTCCTGACCAAGGAAGGCGTCGACATCCACCTCGACATCGACAACGGGCAGGACGAGATCCCGGTCGACACCCTCGCCGTGGTCGGCAACCGGTCCGCCCTCGGTGAGCAGTACGTCGAGCTGCAGCCGCAGGTCGACGAGGGCCCCTACCTCGTCAACGACTCCGAGATCGCCGTCGACCAGACGCGCACGCCGATCGCGACCGACACCTTGCTCACGCACCTGTCCGAGACCGTGCGCAGCGTGGACGGGGACGACCTGCAGACCGTCACCACGGAGTTCGGTGCCGCCTTCGGCGGCGCGGGCGGCGACCTGCAGACGATCATCGACTCGGGCAACGAGTTCATCAACGCGGCCGACGACAACTTCGAGATCACGACCAAGCTGATCAAGGACGCCAACGTCGTTCTCCACGGGCAGGTCGCCTCGGAGAGCTCGATCCGCTCCTTCGCCAACGACCTCAGCATCTTCTCCGCCAGCATGGTCGCCTCGGACAAGGACCTTCGCTCCGTCATCGACAACGGCAGCGCCACGGCCAACCAGCTGCGTCGCTTCCTGGAGGACAACGAGGTCGATCTGGCCTCGCTGATCAACAACCTCGTCACCACGGGCGAGGTCGTCGTGTCCCGGCTCGACGGGGTGGAGCAGCTGCTCGTGCTGTATCCCTATGTCGTCGAGGCCGGCTACACCGTCGTCGCCAAGACCCCCGCGACGGGCAACTTCGACGCGCACTTCGGCATGATCCTGACCGAGGAGCCCGCAGTGTGTCAGCGCGGCTACGAGGGCACGGACCGCCGAACGCCCCAGGACGGCTCGAACCGCGCCATGAACATGACGGCCGGCTGCACCGAGCCGGCCTCGGAGTCCAACGCCCGCGGGTCGCAGAACGCCCCGCGCGCAGCGGCGTCCTACGGCGACCCCGTGGCGGCGTACGACCCCAGCACCGGCACCCTGACCTGGGGCGAACGCGAGGCCGGCTCCGTGCAGTCGGCCGGTAGCGTGGCACCCCGGACCCTCGGAAAGGAATCGTGGAAGTGGTTGTTCCTCCAGCCCCTGCTGACGCAGGACTGAGCACGCCCGCTTCCGCCGACCCACCCCGGTCACGGCCGTTCCGGCTGGTGTTGGCGGCCGTCCTGCTCGCAGTGAGCCTGGCCGCGGCTGCGACCGCGGTGACGCTGTTGGTGACCCGCGGTGGCGAGGGCAGTGACACCCAGGCCGGCCGCGAGGAGGTGATGGCGCAGACCGAGCAGTTCATGCTGCGCATGGGCACCTACGGTCCGGACCTGCTCGACGACAGCGGCGCGATGCCCGACTACCGCTCCGGCGTCAAGGAAGTCATCACCTCGAAGTTCGCCGCGTCCTTCGACAAGGAGGCCGGCGCCGCCGAGCAGCTGGTCGCGCAGGCCGGTGTCTCGCGCGTGCCCGACGTGTTCGCCACCGGCGTCTCGAGCCTCGACGAGGACTCCGCCCGCACCCTGGTCGCGGGCTCGTTCACCGATACCTACACGGTCAAGGACAAGACGGTCCCCCAGGAGCCGATCCCGTTCCGGATCGAGGTCAGCCTCGTCAAGATCGACGGGGAGTGGCTGGTCGACGACTTCAGCCCCGTGACGGCCGGCGGCGCCGTGCCCGAGTCGGGCGACCCGGTGCCGGCCCCCTCGGACACCACCTCGACGGAGGGCACCCCGTGACCCCCAGCTGGTACGACGTCCTCGACGTCGAGTCCACCGCGTCCGCCGCCGAGATCCGGGCGGCGTGGCGCTCCCAGATCGCCGACCTCGAGCCGGGCTCGCGGCGCTTCCAGACGCTCAACCAGGCTGCCGAGGTGCTGCTCGACGCGCAGACGCGTGCGGCGTACGACGCCGAGCTGGCCGCCCAGGCGCCCGCACCGGTCGCCGTCAGCGAGCCCTCCGGGGTCGACCTCACCCAGCCGGTGGACGCGCCCGCCGGCGCCACGCCGACGGGCGCGGCCCGGACGGTGCCCACCTGGCTGCTCGCACTGCTGGGCGTCGTGGCGGCCGGGTGCCTGACGGCCGCGCTCTGGGTCTGGCAGACGGGCGACGACACGGCCGTGGAGGACGCGACGAGCTCGGCCCAGTCCGCGGCCGAGCAGGCCATCGTGCCGGTGCTGTCCTACGACTACGAGAACCTCGACGCGGACCAGAAGCGGGCCCAGTCCTACCTGACGGCCGACTACCGCGAGGACTACGACCAGCTCTTCGGCGTGATCGCGGACAACGCGCCGTCGACGCAGACCAAGGTCGCCGCCGAGGTCATCGCGTCCGGGATCGTCCGGTCGGGGGAGGACCGCGTCGACGTGCTGGTCTTCGTGGACCGGCCCACCACCAACAAGCTCACGCCCGAGCCGGTCACCTACAAGGACCAGGTCACGGTCACCATGCAGAAGGTCGGCGACGACTGGCTGATCGACAACCTGGTGACCTCGCCGGCGGCGCAGTAACGGCGCTCTCGCCGACGTGTCCGGCCGTGGTGCTTGACCTGATGGCCCTCGGCGTTCATCATCGTCGGCAACGCGGACGTGCGCGACTCCTGACGAGTTGACCCCCGCGTTTGAGACGCGCGTGGATCTAGGGTAGGATTCTTCTTTGCGCCTGCCCTCAAATGCCCTTCACCCTGTCCGGACGGGTGTCGATGGTGGGAGGCCGGCAGCGTTTCGATCACTTGATCATTCGAAGGAAAACTCTTGGCCGCGCGCAGCTCCGCTGGTATCCACCGTCGCACCTCTTTCGCAAAGATCACCGAACCTCTCGAGGTTCCCGCTCTCCTGTCTCTCCAGACCGACAGCTTCGAATGGCTCGTCGGTGGCGAGAAGTGGGAAGGGATGGTCGCAGCGCGCCGCGCCGCGGGTGAGGACGTCTCCGAGAAGTCGGGTCTCCAGGAGATCTTCGAGGAGATCTCTCCGATCGAGGACTTCTCCGAGACGATGATGCTCTCGTTCGACAACCCCGTGTTCGTCGACCCGAAGTACACCGAGGAAGAGTGCAAGGAGAAGGACTTCACCTTCTCGCGCCCCCTCTACGTCTCCGCCGAGTTCATGAACCACGAGACCGGCGAGATCAAGGGTCAGACGGTCTTCATGGGTGACTTCCCGATGATGACCCGCAAGGGCACCTTCATCATCAACGGCACCGAGCGGGTCGTCGTGTCCCAGCTCGTGCGTTCGCCGGGCGTCTACTTCGAGCGGTCCGCCGACAAGACGTCCGACAAGGACATCTACACCTCGAAGATGATCCCGTCGCGCGGCGCCTGGCTCGAGTTCGAGATCGACAAGCGTGACCTCGTCGGCGTCCGCCTCGACCGCAAGCGCAAGCAGAACGTCACCGTGCTGCTCAAGGCGCTCGGCTGGACCCCGGAGCAGATCCGCGAGGAGTTCGGCCAGTACGAGTCGATGATGCTCACCCTGGAGAAGGACACCCCCCAGACCCAGGACGAGGCGCTGCTCGACATCTACCGCAAGCTGCGTCCGGGCGAACCGCCCACCCGTGAGGCTGCGCAGACGCTGCTGAACAACTACTACTTCAACCCCAAGCGCTACGACCTGGCCAAGGTCGGTCGCTACAAGATCAACAAGAAGCTCGGCGTGACCGAGGCCTTCGACCAGCAGACGCTGACCGTCGACGACATCGTCGCCGCGATCCGCTACATCGTGCAGCTGCACCACGCCGGTGCACCGGTCGACGCCCCCGACCTGATCGACGCCAAGGGCGCCGTGGTCTTCGGCCCCGACGAGAAGGCGATCAAGGTCCAGGCCGACGACATCGACCACTTCGGCAACCGCCGCATGCGCACCGTGGGCGAGCTGATCCAGAACCAGCTCCGCACCGGTCTGGCGCGCATGGAGCGAGTGGTCCGTGAGCGGATGACGACCCAGGACGTCGAGGCCATCACGCCGCAGTCCCTGATCAACATCCGGCCCGTGGTCGCTGCACTGAAGGAGTTCTTCGGCACCTCGCAGCTCTCGCAGTTCATGGACCAGACCAACCCGATCGCCGGGCTGACGCACAAGCGTCGCCTGTCCGCGCTCGGTCCCGGTGGTCTGTCTCGTGACCGCGCCGGCATGGAGGTCCGCGACGTGCACCCGTCGCACTACGGCCGCATGTGCCCGATCGAGACCCCGGAAGGTCCGAACATCGGCCTGATCGGCTCGCTCGCCTCCTATGGTCGGATCAACCCGTTCGGGTTCGTCGAGACGCCGTACCGCCGCGTCGTCAAGGGCGTCGTCAGCAACGACATCGACTACCTGACCGCCGACGACGAGGACCGCTACGTCATCGCGCAGGCCAACGCCCCGCTCGACAAGGCGAACAAGTTCGTCGAAGAGCGCGTGCTGGTCCGTCAGCAGCGCGGTGAGGTCGACGCGATCCTCGCCGAAGAGGTCGACTACATGGACGTGTCGCCGCGCCAGATGGTGACGGTGGCCACGGCCCTGATCCCGTTCCTCGAGCACGACGACGCCAACCGCGCGCTGATGGGCGCCAACATGCAGCGCCAGGCCGTGCCGCTCATCGTCAGCGACTCGCCGCTGGTCGGCACCGGCATGGAGTACCGCGCCGCGGTCGACGCCGGCGACGTGGTCCTGGCCGAGAAGGATGGTGTGGTCACGGCGGTCTCCGCAGACTCCATCGAGACCATGAACGACGACGGCAGCTACCAGACCTACAAGCTGGCCAAGTTCAAGCGCTCCAACCAGGGCACCTGCATCAACCAGCG
>NZ_JANPEO010000423.1:0-5098 GCF_031422975.1 Nocardioides sp.
CGCCCCCAGCAGCGCGCCGAGCGTGTTGGTGACCACGTCCACCGGGTCCGCGTACCGCGGCAGCACGAGCTGGATCAGCTCGATCACCGAGGACATGGCCCCCGCGACCAGCGCGACCCGCCACCACGGCCAGGTGGTGAGGAGCGCCAGTCCCACCCCCAGTGGCACGAAGAGCAGCACGTTGAGAAGCAGTCCGTAGTGTTCGGGCAGCGCCCAGTCCGGCGCGATCGGCCACGTGTAGCGGAAGAACACGTAGCACCCGACAGTCAGCCGGTTCAGCGCCCACGCCCACGGGCCGGCCACCACGATGACCAACGCGGCGGCGTACAACACCCACGCCAGTCGGGTGGTTGCGGGGCGTCGCACGACGTTCACCCTAGAGTTCGCGGTGTGGCAGTCGCCGAGCACGTGGTGGTCCGAGCGCTCGGAGTGGCCGTGGCCATCCCGGCCCGTGACCCGGACACCGCCGCACGGCTTCGCCGCCAGTGGTCGCGAGCACTCACGACCGAGACCGCCGAAGAGACCATCGACGTCAGCGAGCTGGCCGACCTGGCGCCGGACCAGCACGACTATGCGGTGACCGCCCGGGTCACGATGCGGGCCCTGGAGGCCACGGCCGGCACGCGGCTCAACATCCACGCCGGCGCGGTCGCCGGTGACACGGGCGCGGCGCTCGCGGTGGTCGGGGCCTCCGGCAGCGGCAAGACCACCGCCGTCCGCGCGCTCGCAGCACGGCTCGGGTACGTGAGCGACGAGACCCTCTCGGTGTCGGCCGACCTGTCCGTCCACCCGCATCCCAAGCCGTTGTCGGTCATCACCGACCCCTCGCAGCCCTGGCGCAAGGCGTCCGTCTCCCCCGACGACGCCGGCCTCCGGACGCCGCCCGCGCACACCACGTTGCGGCGCATCGTGCTGCTGCGTCGGGGCCACGGCACGGACGGCCTGGTGCCGGTCTCCACCCCCGAGGCGATCGTCGAGATCGTGCCGCAGACCTCGTCCCTGGTCCTGCTCGACTCACCGCTGCTGTGCCTGTCTCGAGCCATCGAGCGGTGCGGCGGGGCGCTCGCGCTGTACTACGACGAGGTGATCGACCACCTCGACGATCTCGTCGAGCTGCTCGACAGCACCCCCGAGGAGCCGTTGCCGGGCGTCCATCACCCGCCCATCGACCTGCCGGCACCGACGGGAGGTCAATGGTCGAGAAGGCCCTGGCTCGATGCCATGCAGTACGACGACGAGCTGGTCGTGATGGTCATCGACACCGCGCACCTGCTCGCCGGCCTCGGGACGACCGTGTGGCTGGCGCTGGCGCAACCGGCCAGTGCGGCCGAGCTCGTGGCCGTGGCCCAGGTCGAGCACGGCGCCCATCCGGATGCGCTCGGTCTGGTCGAGGCGGCGCTGGCCCAGCTCACTGAGCGCGGCCTGGTGTCCCGCCCCGGGTGAATCTCAACGGGGCGCACGCCTCATCACTCCGGACCACGACTCGTTGGCGCTCACCGCGACGGCGATCAGGGCAACCCCGAGCAGGACGCTGAACGCGTCCTGCATGCCCTCGGGGAGCCGGTGCTCGATCGGTGAGGTGACGGCGTGCCCGATCATCACCACCGGGATCCAGCGCGCGACGGTGCCCGCCATCAGCAGCGCCACGCCGAGGACCAGCAACCCCGCCTGGAAGGCCAGCAGGAACGAGCCGAGGTAGACGATCAGCCCGGTGTCGCGTGAGAGCAGGTCGAACTCCTGCGTGTCGGCCACCGAGTGCACCGCGAGGGCGCGGAACAAGATCAGCAGTGCGGCGTAGCCCGCCGTCCCGATCGTCCCGAAGGCGAAGACGACAGCGCCCACCTGACCGGTGACTCGCCCGCGTCCCTTCAGCAGGTGGATGAACGTCGGGATCCCGAGGGTCAGGGCGAAGGCGGCATACATGAAGGCGGCCGACGCCAGCAGCCAACGCTCCGGTGACGCCTCCTCGGTGCTGACCAGCTCCAGGACGCTGGGCGACGACGGCAGGCTCAGCGCGCCCATGATCAGTGCGCTCGCACCCGTCGCCAGGGCCGCCGCGGCGTACGGAAGCCAACGTTCGCCCATCCTTGGAACCTAGTCGCAGGCCGGGCCGCGTATCGTCGAACGGCCCAGATCGTCGAGACGGGCTACCTGTACCCGTCGCCATGCCTCCCCGGTAACGTCCGGGACATGACCGCCGCCCGCACCCTGCCCACCGAGGAAGCCGTCGAGCTGCTCAAGCTCGTCCGCGAGATCGCCGCCAAGGAGCTGGCCCCGCGATCCGCCGAGGCCGAGGCGACCGAGACCTTCCCGCGCGACGTGTTCCGGCTGCTCGGCGACGCGGGGATCCTGGGACTGCCCTACCCCGAGGAGCACGGCGGCGGCGGCCAGCCCTACGAGGTCTACCTGCAGGTTCTCGAGGAGATCGCCGCCGTGTGGTCGTCGGTCGGCGTCGGCGTCTCGGTGCACGCCCTGTCGTGCTTCGGGCTCTTCACCGCCGGCACCGAGGAGCAGAAGGCACAGTGGCTGCCCGACATGCTCGGCGGCTCGCTGCTCGGCGCCTACTGCCTGTCCGAGGCGCACGCCGGCTCCGACCCGGCGGCCATGAGGACGACGGCGAAGCGCGACGGCGACTCCTACGTGCTCAACGGCGCCAAGGCCTGGACCACGCACGGCGGCCACGCCGACTTCTACAAGGTGATGGCCCGGACCTCCGAGGACCGCAACGGGATCAGCTGCTTCCTCGTCCCGGCCGACACCGAGGGCCTCAGCGCAGATGCACCGGAGCGCAAGATGGGCCTGACCGGCTCGGCGACCGCGACGATGCGCTTCGACAACGTCCGCGTCCCCGCCAACCGACGACTCGGCGAGGAGGGCGAGGGCCTGCGGATCGCGCTCGCCGGCCTCGACTCCGGACGGCTCGGCATCGCCGCGGTCGCCACCGGGCTGGCGCAGGGTGCCCTGGACTCGGCCGTCGCCTACGCCCGCGAGCGCGAGACCTTCGGCAAGCCGATCATCGAGCACCAGGGCCTCGCCTTCGTGCTCGCCGACATGGAGGCGGCGATCGTCTCGGCGCGGGCCACGGTGCTGCACGCCGCGCGCCTCAAGGACGCCGGCCGGCCGTTCTCGCGCGAGGCCTCGATCGCCAAGATGGTCGCCACCGACAACGCCATGAAGGTGACGACCGACGCCGTCCAGGTGCTCGGCGGTTACGGCTACACGCGAGACTTCCCGGTCGAGCGCTACATGCGCGAGGCCAAGGTCATGCAGATCTTCGAGGGCACCAACCAGATCCAGCGCATGGTGATCTCGCGGTCGCTGGCCAAGGACAACGCCGGCACCATCAACTAAGGACCCCCCATGCTCCGTTTTGGCTACAAGGCATCGTCAGAGCAGTTCGCGCCGCAGGCCCTCGCCGACCTGGCCGTGCTGGCCGAGGACTCCGGCTTCGACTCGGTCTTCATCAGCGACCACCTGCAGCCGTGGCGACACGACGGCGGGCACGCCCCGGCGGCGCTGCCCTGGCTCGGTGCGGTGGCCGCGCGCACCTCGCGCGTCAGCCTCGGCACCAGCGTGCTGACGCCGACCTTCCGCTACCACCCCGGCGTGATCGCCCAGGCCTTCGCCACCCTGGGCTGCCTGGCCCCGGGGCGGATCATCCTGGGCGTCGGCTCGGGTGAGTCGCTCAACGAGGCACCACTCGGGATGGAGTGGCCCGACGGCAAGGAGCGGTTCGCCCGCCTCAAGGAGGCGCTGCAGGTCATCCAGGCGCTGTGGGCCGGCGAGCGCGTCACGTTCGAGGGCGACTACTACCAGCTCGCCAACGCCACGATCTACGACCTCCCCGACCAGCCCGTCCCGTTGTACGTCGCCGCGTCCGGCCCCTCCGCGACACGGCTCGCCGGCCGGGTCGGTGACGGCTTCATCTGCACCAGCGGCAAGGGCCGCGAGCTCTACACCGACACCCTGCTGCCCGCGCTCGCCGAGGGCGCGGCCAAGGCCGACCGCACGCTGGCCGACCTCGACCTGATGATCGAGGTCAAGGTGTCCTTCGACGACGACATCGACCGCGCGATGGCCGACACGCGCTTCTGGGGCGCGCTCGCGCTCTCCAGCGACGAGAAGACCGGCGTCGAGGACCCGATCCAGATGCAGCGGCTGGCCGATGCCCTCCCGGTCGAACGCACCGCCTCGCGCTTCATCGTCTCCAGCGACCCCGACGAGCACGTCGAGCGGATCTGGCAGTACGTCGACATGGGCTTCCGCCATCTCGTCTTCCACGCCCCCGGCCACGACCAGGCGCGGTTCATCAAGGCCTACGAGCGGGACGTGCTGCCGCGCCTGCGGGCCCGCGCGGCTGCCGACCTCAGCTGACCAGCCACCGCCCGAGGATCGTGGCGTCCTGCTCGAGCAACGACACCGGCCGCAGCGCGACGTCGACGTCGGCACCGCTCATGATCCGCAACTGGTCGCCGCCGATGAGGCGCGGCACCACGGAGTGGCACAGCTCGTCGACGACGCCTGCGGCCACGAGCGCGCCGAACAGGGCGGGGCCGCCCTCGCACAGCTGGTCGGCCCAGCCCTGCGCCGCCATCCGGGACTTCAGCGCCACCAGGTCCAGCTCGTCGTCGCCGAGGACCCACACGTGATCCGACCCGAGCTGGGCGCGGGTCTCGGCCAGGTGCGGGGCGTTCGCGACCGTGGCCATGGTGATCCGCCCGTCGGGCGCTCCGGTGAGTCCCTCGGGGAGTCCACCGGAGCGGCTCACGACGACGAGGGGCAGCCGCGGCACGTCGTACCCCTCTGCGCGCAATGTGCCCGCGCCCACCACCAGGCAGTCGGCCCGGGCCCGCAGCATGTCGAAGACCCGCTTGTCGGCGGGGTTGTTGATGCTCTTGCTGACGCCGTCGGCACCCTGCGCCGCGCCGTCGACAGTGCTGACGAAATTCACTCGCAGCCACGGCTCGCCGCGCGGCGCATAGGCCGCGGCCAGCGCCTCGTCGTCGAGGTCACGCAGGCTGACAAGGGTCAGGTCGCTCTCACTCATGGTCGCCATGGTGCCCCACCTAGAGTTGCGGCGTGATCACGCTCGCCGACC
>NZ_JANPEO010000424.1:0-6189 GCF_031422975.1 Nocardioides sp.
TCGCTCACTGCGGGCATCCGGGTGGAGCCACCGACGAGCACGACGTGGTCGATCTTGTCGACGGCGACGCCGCCGTCCTTGAGCACCGACTGGAACGGCGCCTTCGTGCGGTCGAGCAGGTCGGCCGTCAGCTTCTGGAACTCGCTGCGGGTCAGCTTCTCCTCGAAGTGGAGCGGGCCGCCCTCGCCGTGGGTGATGTAGGGGAGGTGGATCGTGGTCTCGCTCGAGGACGACAGCTCGATCTTGGCCTTCTCGGCAGCCTCCTGGAGGCGCTGCTTGGCGATCTTGTCGGCGGCGAGGTCGACGCCGAAGTTGGCCTTGAACTTCTTGACCATCCACTCGACGACACGGTTGTCCCAGTCGTCGCCACCGAGGTGGTTGTCGCCCGAGGTCGCCTTGACCTCGACGACGCCCTCACCGATCTCGAGCAGGGACACGTCGAACGTGCCGCCACCGAGGTCGAAGACGAGGATCGTCTGGTCGTCGCCCTTGTCCAGGCCGTAGGCAAGGGCGGCCGCGGTGGGCTCGTTGACGATGCGCGAGACGTTGAGCCCGGCGATCTCGCCGGCCTCCTTGGTGGCCTGGCGCTGGGCGTCGGAGAAGTAGGCCGGGACGGTGATGACGGCGTCGGTGACGGTCTCACCGAGGTAGGCCTCGGCGTCGCGCTTGAGCTTTTGCAGGATGAAGGCGCTGATCTGCTGGGGGGTGAAGTCCTTGTCGTCGATCTTCTGCTTCCAGTCCGTGCCCATGTGGCGCTTGACGGAGCGGATGGTGCGATCGACGTTGGTGACGGCCTGCCGCTTGGCAACCTCACCGACGAGGACCTCACCGGACTTGGCGAACGCGACCACCGACGGGGTGGTGCGGGCGCCCTCTGCGTTGGCGATGACGGTGGGTTCGCCACCTTCGAGGACGGAGACGACGGAGTTCGTCGTTCCGAGGTCAATGCCGACTGCACGAGCCATGTGTGTGCCTCCTGAGATAAAGATGTCTGACTGCTCTTGACGTGTCTGCCTGCCATCCTGCCGCGACCGCGGTCAGAATGACAAACAAGTTGAGTCGAATCAACTCAACTCTATTCATGGGGTTCAACGCAGGAGTGAGGCCGCGGTGTTCCCGCGGCGGCATCGAGTTCGTGGTGACCTGCCTCACTACGTCCGGATGGGCGTAACGATTGGCTCAAACTGGTC
This sequence comes from Nocardioides sp., assembly GCF_031422975.1. Taxonomy (GTDB): domain Bacteria; phylum Actinomycetota; class Actinomycetes; order Propionibacteriales; family Nocardioidaceae; genus Nocardioides. The sequence continues at coordinate 1,191 of NZ_JANPEO010000424.1, forward strand.
GTTCACGGGCACAACCTGTCGCATGATCTACCGGTGCTCGCTCGGGCTTCTCGCCATCCGCTCCTCGCCCTGCCCGCCGTCCTCCTCGTGGTGGCGGCGTTGCTGGCGACCCTGCTGAGCGCTCGGGCCCGCGGCTCCGAGGCGGCGCTGTGCGAGCGCCACACCACCGACGCCGCCGCGCGGGCCCAGATCGTGACCGGCTCGGGTGAGCCGATCACCGTCATCGGCGACTCGTGGACCGTCGGCCTGGGTCTCGACGACCTCGGCGACTCGTGGCCCAGCCGGCTCCCGGGGCGCGTCACGGTCGCCGGGTTCTCCGGCTCGGGGTTCAGCCGGCACGCGAGCCGCTGCGGCGACCGCGCCTTCTCCACCCGGGTCGGCGCGGCCCGCGGAGCAGACCTGGTGATCGTCGCCGGCGGCCTGAACGACTACGACCAGCCGGCCGTCGACATTGCGTCGGGCTTCCGCTCGCTCATGTCCTCGCTCGAGCGCCGAACCGTCGTCGTGGTCGGACCCGCGTCAGCGCCGTCGCGAGCCGGCTTCGTCGAGCGGGTCGACACCACGCTGGCGGGTCTCTGCGACGAGTACGGCGTCCCCTACATCGACACCAGCACCTGGTCGCTCGCCTACCTGCCCGACCGGCTGCACCTGAGTCCCGCCGGGCACGCCGTGTTCGGTCAGCACGTCGCCGACGAGCTGGCCGCGCGCGGGCTGCTGACCTGACGCCGGGATGAAACTCCACGCAGGTGCGCGGAGTTTCGGGTGTCCAACCGTGATTCGCCCTGAAACTCCACGCGTGTGCGTGGAGTTCCCGGGACCCGGTGACGAGCTGTGCGACCGAGAGCTTCGCCGGCGGGCTGCGCTGACGACACCGCCCGTCACGCCGCGTCCGACCAGCCCGGGAAGTGCGGTCGCCAGTCCTCGCGCGGCTGGGCGGGCAGGCCGACGAGACCTCGTCGTCGAAGAAGGTCGTGCACTCGTTGGACCGTGCTGCCCGGGGACTTGTAGATCCCCGAGGAGACGATGACCAGGATCCGCCACTCGCTGTCATCGATCGCCTCACGCCGCGCCAGGTCGGCCTCCCACTGCTCGACCCGCTCCACGTGGTGTCGGCCGTCGTACTCGACGATCACCCGCACCCCCGGCCAGCTCAGGTCGTAGCGCCGCAGCACCTCGCCGTCCACGGTCCTGATCTCGAGGTTGATCTCGGGCTCGGGGATCCCGGCCAGCACCAGCAACATCCGCAGTCGCGTCTCCATCGGGGAGTCGACCAACTCCCTGACGTACGTCGCAGCGCTGCGCGCGAGGGCACCTGCGCGTCCACCCGCGTGACTCGCAGCCGCGATCAGCGCCGAGGGGCGCACCCGGTGGCGACGGACCATCCAGTCGCCGGCGACCACGAGCTCGACCAGCGGCAGCACCGAGGCGCGCTCGACGAACAGGTCGGGCAGCGTCAAGACCCGCACGCCGCCGATGACCACCACCTCGGTGGCCGCGCGCACGTGGCAGGTGACACCCGCGCGCCGGAGCCGGTGGCCCACCTCCGGCACGGTCACGTCCTCGCCGGGCGGCAATGACACCGGTACGCGCCAGAGCCTGGCTGCCGTCTTGTGGCTGGCGAAAGCGGAGGCGAAGAAGCAGGTCAACGCAGCCTCGGCGCGCAGCTGCGGCGAGTCCGGCACGTCGGCGGCCACGAGCACGCCGTACAGGACGCGACGAAAGCCCGGGCCGTCCAGAGTCGCCCGGCCCAGCCCGGCCGCGATCGCGCGCCACCGCGGGAACGGTCGCCGGGTGTTGAGCTCGCTCCTGATTCGCACCCTGGCCAGCCTGGCGCGACAGCCGCGGATCCGCATCCGGTCATCCACAGGCCCGGTCGACCGATGAAACTCGACGCACCTGCGTCGAGTTTCACGTCCCCGGTCCGAAGACGTCCTGGAACAACAAGCACCCGCGTGGAGTTCCAGGACAGCCCCTCAGGTGTGCTGCGGGAACCCGAGGTTCAGACCACCGTGACTGGGGTCCAGCCACCGCTGGGTGACGGCCTTCTCGCGGGTGAAGAAGTCCACTCCGTGCGGGCCGTAGGCCTTGGCGTCGCCGAACAGCGAGGCCTTCCAGCCGCCGAAGGAGTGATAGGCGACCGGCACCGGGATCGGCACGTTGATGCCGACCATGCCGGCCTCGACCTCGCGCTGGAAGCGGCGGGCCGCTCCCCCGTCGTTGGTGAAGATGGCGCTGCCGTTGCCGTAGGGACCGGAGTTGATGAGCTCGAGCCCCTCGGTGTAGCCGGAGACGCGCACCACCGACAACACCGGACCGAAGATCTCGTCGGTGTAGGCGCTCGAGGTGGTCGGGACCTTGTCGAGCAAGGTCGGGCCCATCCAGAAGCCGTCCGCCTCACCGTCGACCTCGTCGCCCCGGCCGTCGACGACCACGCTCGCGCCGTCGGCGGCCGCCACGTCGACGTACGACGCGACCTTGTCGCGGTGTTCGCGGGTGATGAGCGGGCCCATGTCGCACCCGCGCGTGCCGTCGCCGACCTTCAAGGTGGCCATCCGCTCGCGGATCTTCTCGATCAACGGGTCGGCCACCGAGTCGACCGCCAGGACGACGCTGACGGCCATGCAGCGCTCGCCGGCCGAGCCGAAGCCGGCATTGACGGCCGAGTCGGCGACCAGGTCGAGGTCGGCGTCGGGCAGGACGAGCATGTGGTTCTTGGCGCCGCCGAGGGCCTGGACCCGCTTGCCGTGGGCGGTGCCGGTCTCGTAGACGTAGCGCGCGATCGGGGTGGAGCCGACGAAGGCGATCGAGGCGATGTCGGGGTGGGTGAGGATCGCGTCGACGGCCTCCTTGTCGCCGTGGACCACGTTGAAGACACCGGCCGGCAGGCCGGCCTCGGTCATCAGCGCGGCCATCCAGTTGGCGGCCGACGGGTCCTTCTCGCTCGGCTTGAGGATGACGCAGTTGCCGGTCGCGATGGCGATCGGGAAGAACCACATCGGCACCATCGCCGGGAAGTTGAACGGGCTGATCACCCCGACCACGCCCAGCGGCTGCTTCACCGAGAAGACGTCGACGTCGGTCGAGACGTTCTCCGAGACCGAGCCCTTGATCAGGTGCGGCAGCGAGCACGCGAACTCGACCACCTCGAGTCCCCGGGCGATCTCACCCGCGGCATCGGAGAGCACCTTGCCGTGCTCGGAGGTGAGGATCTCGGCGAGCTCGCCCTGGCGGCTGGCGAGCAGCTCGCGGAAGGCGAACATCACCGACTGCCGCTTGGCGATCGAGGCCTGTCCCCAGGACGAGTAGGCCTTCCTCGCCACGCCTACGGCGGCGTCGACATCGGCGGCAGAGGCGAGGCGGACGTGCCGCTGGACCACCCCGCGGGCGGGGTCATAGACATCGCCCATCCGGTCGGAGCTGCCGGCGCTCGGGGCGCCGTCGATCCAGTGGTCGAGAACGGGCAGGTCGGTGTTCATGAGAGCTCCTTGGTCAGCAGGGTGAATGCGTCGTCGTAGATGGCCAGCGCGGTGGTGGCCTCGTCGTCGGTGACCACACACGGTGGCACCACGTGGATGCGGTTGTCGGCCACGAAGGGCAGCAGACCCCGCTCGAGCAGCGCCACCTTGGCGCGGCCCATCACGGCGGCCGGGACCGGCTCCCGGGTGTCGGGATCGGCAACGAGCTCGAGCGCCCAGAAGACGCCCTCGCCGCGGGCCTCGCCGATCAGCGCGTGCTTGTCGGCCAGCTCCGCAAGCCCCGGAGCGAGTACGTCGCGACCGATGCGCGCCGCGTTGTCGACGATGCCCTCGTCGGTCATCGTGTCGATCGACGCCACGATCGAGGCCATCGCCAGCGGATGCCCGCTGTAGGTCAGCCCGCCAGGGAAGACCACGTCGTCGAAGTGGGCAGCGATCGGGTCGCTGATGACCACCCCGCCGACCGGGATGTAGCCGGAGTTGACGCCCTTCGCGAACGTGATCAGGTCGGGCACGACGTCGAACGCATCGAACGCGAACCAGTGGCCGGTGCGTCCGAACCCGGCCATCACCTCGTCGAGGATGAGCATGATGCCGTGCTTGTCGGCGAGGGCCCGCACACCGGCGAGGTAGCCCGGTGGCGGCACCAGCACACCCGCGGTGCCGGGCACGGTCTCGAGCAGGATCGCGGCGATCGAGGCCGCGCCCTCGCTCTCGACGACCCGGGTGAGGTGGCGCAGCGCGCGTTCGCTCTCCTCCTCCGGGGTGGTCGCCCAGAACTCGGAGCGGTAGAGGTAGGGGCCGAAGACGTGGACGTGGCCGCGGGCATATTCGTTGGGTACGCGCCGCCAGTCGCCCGTCGCCACGACCGCCGAGCCGGTGTTGCCGTGATAGCTGCGGTAGGTCGAGACGACCTTGTCGCGCCCGGTGAACTGGCGGGCCATCCGGATGGCGTTCTCGTTGGCGTCGGCACCACCGTTGGTGAAGAAGACCTTGTTGAAGCCGTCGGGCGCGAGACCGACGATCCGCTTGGCCGCCTCGCCGCGGGCGAGGTTGGCGGTGGGGGGCGAGACCGTGGTCAGGATCGCGGCCTGCTCCTGGATCGCCGCGACCAGCCGGGGGTGCTGGTGCCCGATGTTGACGTTGACGAGCTGGCTGGAGAAGTCCAGCCACTCGTGGCCGGCGTGGTCCCACACCCGGCAGCCGAGGCCGCCGGCCACCACCATCGGGGTGAGCGCTCCCTGCGCCGACCACGAGTGGAAGACGTGGGCCCGGTCAAGCTCGACGACGTGGCGGTCGAGATCCTGTGTCATTGCCATCTCCTGTTGCGAGGACGTGTGGTCAGACCACCGGGCGGGCCGGGCGGACGGGTTGATTGGGCACCCGCCCGCCAACCCACTCGGAGTCTCAGTTGCCGCCCTCGTTGAGGGTGACGTCGATCGGAGCGAAATCGGCGCCGTCGACGTCGACCCCTTCCTCACGCAGCTGGTCGAGCGCCTGCTCGACGTACTCATTGGTGTAGG
>NZ_JANPEO010000425.1:0-5394 GCF_031422975.1 Nocardioides sp.
GCGGAGCTGCGGGTCGGTGACCGCGTCGTCGGCCATGCCGGTGAGCTGCACCCGCGCGTGTGCAAGGCGTACGGCGTCCCAGCCCGCTCAGCCGTGGCCGAGATCGACCTCGACGCCCTGCTGGAGCATGCAACTGCCATCGCCGCGGCTCCGCTCTTCTCGTCCTACCCGGTCGCGAAGGAGGACGTGGCCCTGGTCGTCGACGCCTCTGTGCCCGCCGCGGCGGTCGAGGCCGCCCTGCGCGAGGGCGCCGGCGAGTTGTTGGAGTCGATCCGGCTCTTCGACGTCTACACCGGCGACCAGATCGGCGAGGGCAAGAAGTCGCTGGCGTATGCGCTGCGGTTCCGGGCTGCCGACCGGACCCTCAAGGAGGGCGAGGCCGCCGCCGCGCGCGAGGCCGCTGTCGCTCTCGCAGCGCAGCGTACGGGCGCGGTCCAGCGCTGACCCGACCAAGGATGGCGGTGGTTCACGCTCACCCGTTGGCTGTGAGCCACCGCCACCGTCAGTTGATCGGGTGCGACACGATCGCGCGGAAGCGGTCGAGCATCGACCGGTCACCGGCGATCGACAGCTCGGTGTCGTCGCCCCGGTGCCAGAGCCAGGCGTCGAGGGCGGCGGCCGGGCCGTCGATCACGACGTCGGGCTCGGCGTCGACGGGTTCCTCGACGAGATGGAAGTCCTCCTCTGCGGAGATGACGTCGCCACTGTCGGGGTCGGTGCCACTGAAGAGCCCGAACTGGGCCCACAGCTCGTCGCCGGTGTCGGTGCAGTCGAGCCGGGCGTAGTGGGGAAGCGGCTCCCAGGATCCCCACCGCGGGCAGCCACCGAACATCACCCCGATCATCTCCGCGACGCCGTCGGCGGCGAGGTTGGCGTCCACCTCGACGGACGTCACCCGAGCGGTCTGCTCGGCGTCGAGCCGATGAACGAGCGCCTCGTGGGCCTGGCGGCGGAGGATGAACCCGACCGTGTGGTCGTCCGACCACGTCCACGCCTCGGCCTTCGGGTCGACTCCCTCCAGGGCGCTGCTCAGCACAGCGGACCATTCGTCGAAGGCACGCAGCACCTCGGCGTACGCCGCAGGCCGCTCCGGCTCCTGCGCCTCATCGACCTCCGCCGGCCGATCGATGAGCGCCGTGCTCCAGAACCACTGCACGCTGGTGAGGTGCCAGAGCAGGTCCTCGGCCGACCAGTCGGGACAGGTGGGCACCCGGGCGGCGGGATCGCAGGTGGCGAGGACGTCGCGGAAGCGGGCGGACTCGACGCGGATGTGCTCGAGATAGGTCTCGGGGGTCAGCAGGGTCATGTCCTCAACCTAGGATGCGCCGTCAACGCTGGCACGCGAATTTCGACCTGTCGGCGAATGACCATACGGTTTGATGTATAGTCATGCACATGTCTGCATCGTTCTCCATCGCCGTGGCCGGCGCCAGCGGCTATGCCGGCGGCGAAGTGCTCCGCCTGCTGCTCGGCCACCCGCACGTGACGATCGGCTCGCTGACCGCCGGCAGCAATGCCGGTGAACGGCTCGGTTCGTTGCAGCCGCACCTGCTGCCGCTGGCGGATCGCATCCTCGAGCCGACCACGGTGGAGACGCTGTCCGGGCACGACGTGGTCTTCCTCGGCCTCCCGCACGGGCAGTCGGCCGAGATCGCGGCGGCTCTCGGCGACGACGCGGTGGTGATCGACTGCGGAGCGGACTTCCGTCTCACCGACGCCGCCCAGTGGGAGAAGTTCTACGGCGGGCAGCACGCCGGATCGTGGCCCTACGGCCTGCCCGAGCTCGCCGAGCAGCGACAGGCGCTGTCCGGCGCCCGGCGCATCGCCGTGCCCGGCTGCTATCCCACGGTGTCCACGCTCGCCATCGCCCCGGCGTTGGCGGCCGGTCTGGTCGAGCCCGACGTCACGGTCGTGGCCGCCAGCGGGCTGAGCGGGGCGGGCAAGTCCCTCAAGGCGCACCTCCTGGGCAGTGAGTCGATGGGCAACGCCAGTGCCTACGGCGTCGGTGGCGTCCACCGGCACACCCCCGAGATCACCCAGAACCTCGCTCTCGTCCACCACGGCCGGGTCCGGGTGAGCTTCACCCCGATGCTGGTTCCCATGTCGCGTGGCATCCTGGCCACCGTCTCGGCGCCTCTGGTCGCCGACCCCACCGAGGAGCAGGCGCGGGCGGCCTACGCCGCGGCGTACGACCACGAGCCCTTCATCCACCTGCTGCCCGCCGGCCAGTGGCCGCAGACCAAGGCGGTCGTCGGTTCGAACGCCGTGCACGTCCAGGTCGCCGTCGACGAGACGGCCGGTCGACTCGTCGCCGTGGCTGCCATCGACAATCTCACCAAGGGCACCGCCGGTGCCGCCGTGCAATGCATGAACCTCGCCCTGGGCCTCGACGAGACCACCGGGCTCTCCACGATCGGACTCGCGCCATGAATGACTCGACCACCCCCCGGACCTTCACGCTGCTGCAGTTCCCCGAGAAGCTCGCGATCGTGCGCCTCGGGCCTGGAGCCGAGATCCCGAAGTGGGCCGAGTCGGCGAGCCTGATGTCGGTCACCGCGACCGCCACCGAGACCAGCCTGATCTGCGCGACCCGGTCGGTGCCGACCAAGACGCCGAGCATCAAGCCGCTGACGGCGTTCCAGGTGCGTGGCCCGCTCGACCCCGATGCGATCGGCATCCTGTCCGGCCTGCTCACGCCGCTGGCCGAGGCGGAGATCCCCGTCTACACCCTGTCCACCTTCGACACCGACTGGATCATGGTCCGGCTCGTCGACGGCGAGAAGGCGACCGAGGCCTGGCGACGACAGGGTCACACCGTGACCGCCGCCGTTCCCGCCAAGCCCATCAAGAAGTCGAGCCCTCCCGGAAAGACGAAGACCAAGAAATGACCATCACCCACCCCGCCGGCTTCACGGCCTCCGGAGTCGTCGCCGGCCTCAAGTCGACCGGTGCGAGGGACCTCGCCCTCCTGGTCAACCACGGCCCGACCTTCGACTCCGCGAGCGTCTTCACGGCCAACCGCTGCAAGGCCAACCCGGTGCTGTGGAGCCAGGAGGTCGTCAAGGATGGCACGGTCAAGGCCGTCGTCCTCAACTCCGGCGGCGCCAACTGCTACACCGGGGCCGACGGCTTCCAGACCACGCACGCAGTGGCCGAGAAGGTCGCGGAGCTCGTCGGCATCGGCGCCCTTGACGTGGTGGTCTGCTCGACCGGTCTCATCGGCCTCGCCAACGACCGCAGCGACCTGCTGAGCGGTGTCGAGAGCGCGTACTCAGCGCTGTCGGCCGACGGGGGAGTGGCCGCCGCCGAGGCGATCATGACCACCGACTCCGTAGCCAAGAACGTCGTCGTCGAGGGCGCGGGCTGGTCCATCGGCGGTATGGCGAAGGGCGCGGGCATGCTCGCGCCGCAGCTCGCGACCATGCTGGGCGTGATCACCACCGACGCGGTCGTGCCGGCCGCCGAGCTCGACGCCGCCCTGCGTGCGTCGACGAGGGTCAGCTTCGACCGCCTCGACTCCGACGGCTGCATGTCCACGAACGACACCGTCACCGTGATGGCCAGCGGTGCCAGCGGCATCACGCCCACCCCGGAGGACTTCACTGCTGCGCTGACCCAGGCCTGCACGGACTTGGCGATGCAGCTGCTCAAGGACGCCGAGGGCGCAGACCACGAGATCGCGATCACGACCCTGAACGCCGCGTCCGAGGACGACGCCGTCGAGGTCAGCCGCAGCGTCGCCCGCAGCAACCTGTTCAAGGCGGCCGTCTTCGGTCGAGACCCCAACTGGGGCCGGGTGCTCGCGAGCATGGGCACCACCGACGCGGTCTTCGACCCCGCCGACCTCGACGTCGCGATGAACGGCGTCTGGGTCTGCCGCAACTCCACGCCGGCCGAGGACCCCTCGGGCGTCGACCTGACCGGCCGCGAGGTCACGGTCACCATCGATCTGAAGTCCGGCGACGCCCGGGCCACGGTGTGGACCAACGACCTCACGCACGCCTACGTCCACGAGAACAGCGCGTACAGCTCATGAGGTCACCGCGCGTTGCCGCTCGCTGCGCTCACGCCTCCGCAGGGACCCCGACATGAAGACCGATGCGAAGACCCTGGCCGCCGCCCTGCCGTGGCTGAAGCAGTACCACGGCAAGGTGATCGTGGTGAAGTACGGCGGCAACGCCATGACCAATGACGTGCTGAAGAAGGCGTTCGCCGAGGACATCGCGTTCCTGCGGTTCGCCGGCTTCAAGCCCGTCGTCGTGCACGGTGGCGGCCCGCAGATCTCAGCGATGCTCAAGCGGCTCGACATCACCTCGGAGTTCCGTGGTGGCCTGCGGGTCACCACGCCCGAGGCGATGGACGTGGTCCGGATGGTGCTGGTCGGGCAGGTGCAGCGCGAGCTCGTCGGCCTGATCAACCAGCACGGCCCGCTCGCCGTCGGCCTGTCCGGTGAGGACGCCGGCCTCTTCACCGCCAAGGCGACAAACACCATCGTCGATGGCGAGGAGGTCGACCTCGGGCTCGTCGGCGAGGTCGCCCACGTCCGCCCCGAAGCCGTCGAGGACCTCGTCGCGGCCGGACGCATTCCGGTCATCTCCAGTGTGGCCCCCGACATCGACGGCCTGGTCCACAACGTCAATGCCGACACCGCGGCCGCCGCGCTCGCGATCGCGCTCGGCGCGGAGAAGCTGCTCGTCCTCACCGACGTGGAGGGGCTCTACCTCGACTTCGGCAACTCCGACGACGTCATCCAGGAGATCGGCCCCGAGGCGCTGGGCGAGATGCTGCCGTCGCTCGACGCCGGCATGGTGCCCAAGATGACCGCCTGCCACCAGGCCGTGAGCAACGGTGTGCCGCGCGCCACCGTCGTCGACGGACGCGAGCCCCACGCCGTACTCCTCGAGATCTTCACCGACGAGGGAGTCGGCACCCAGGTGCTGCCCGGCGTCGCCACGAAGCTCCGGAAGGCACTGTCCGCGCAAGGAGGAGACGCATGAGCGAGCGAGTCATTCAACACCGTGCGAGATGTGCCTCATGCGGGCACGGAGCGAAGCGAGTACGCGCATGAGCTGGCAGGAACGCTACGAGTCCTCGCTGATGAACACCTTCGGCACGCCCAAGCTGCTGCTCGTCCGCGGACAGGGCGCCCACGTGTGGGACGCCGACGGTCGGGAGTACGTCGACTTCCTCGGCGGCATCGCCGTCAACGCCCTCGGACACGCCCATCCGGCGATCGTCGAGGCCGTCACCACGCAGCTGGAGACCCTCGGCCACGTCTCGAACTTCTTCGCCTCCGAGCCGCAGCTGACCCTCGCCGAGCGCCTGCTCGGGCTGCTCGGGGTACCGGGGCGGGTCTTCTTCACCAACTCCGGCACCGAGGCCAACGAGGCCGCG
>NZ_JANPEO010000426.1:0-5036 GCF_031422975.1 Nocardioides sp.
TCGGGATCGGCTGCGGATCAGTACGTCGGCTGGCTCGGGTCGATCTGACTGACCCACGCCACCACGCCGCCGCCGACGTGCACCGCATCGGCGTACCCCGCGCCCTTGACGATCGCCAGCGTCTCGGCCGAGCGCACGCCCGACTTGCAGTGCATGACGATCTGCTTGTCGCTGGGCAGCTGGGCGAGGGCATTGCCGTTGAGGAACTCGCCCTTGGGGATGAGCACCGCGCCGGGAATGTGGTTGATCTCCGCCTCGTTCGGCTCGCGCACGTCGATGAGTACGAAGTCGCGCTCGCCGTTGTCGCGCTCCTTGAGCATGTGCTCGAGCTGGGTGACCGAGATCGTCGAGCCGACCGCCGCCTCGGCGGCCTCGTCGGACACGGCACCACAGAAGGCGTCGTAGTCGATCAGCTCGGTGACGGTCGCGTGCTCACCGCACAGGGCGCAGTTGGGGTCCTTGCGCACCTTGAGCTTGCGGTACTCCATCTCGAGCGCGTCATAGATCATCAGCTTCCCGGCGATCGGGTCGCCGATGCCGGTGATGAGCTTGATGGCCTCGTTGACCTGGATGGCGCCGATGCTCGCGCACAGCACCCCCAGCACGCCGCCCTCGGCGCAGCTCGGGACCATGCCCGGCGGCGGCGGCTCCGGGTACAGGCACCGGTAGCAAGGCAGGTCGGAGACCTGCGATGGGGAGAGCAGGTCGTCGCCTTCGTGGCGAAGCCACGGCGCGAACACCGAGGCCTGGCCGTCGAAACGGTAGATCGAGCCCCAGACGTAGGGGATCTTCAAGAAGTACGCCGCATCGTTGACCATGTAGCGGGTCGCGAAGTTGTCGGTGCCGTCGACGATCAGGTCGTAGCCCTCGAAGACGTCGAGCACGTTGTCGTTGTCGAGCCGCTCGGGGTGCAGGACGACCTCGACGTACGGGTTGATCTCCGCGATCGACTCCTTGGCGGACTGGCCCTTCGGCTTGTCGATGTCGCTGACGCCGTGGATGACCTGGCGCTGCAGGTTGGACTCGTCGACCGTGTCGAACTCGGCGATCCCCAGCGTGCCGACACCGGCGGCGGCGAGGTAGAGCAAGGCCGGCGAACCGAGGCCGCCGGCACCGATGACGAGCACCTTGGCGTTCTTGAGCCGCTTCTGCCCGGTCATCCCGACGTCGGGGATGATCAGGTGTCGGCTGTAGCGGCGGACCTCATCGATGGTGAGCTCGGCGGCTGGCTCGACGAGCGGGGCGAACGACACGGCGTACTCCTCAGGGGTGGGACACGGGGCGGGATCGCTTGGCGCAACACCGCCGACGACATCCATGTTCCCCGCGACCGCCACGACCGGCCGCCACATCCCGGCATCCGGACGGACGACCCCCCGAGACGGGGCCTACCTGCGGGTAGGCTGCCCACTCAGCGAAATCCCGGGAGGAAACAACACGTGAGCGTTGATCGCTTCGACTCGAGTGCAGCCCGCCCACGAGGCGGCCGCATGCCCCGCCGGGAGCGCCGCGCCCAGTTGATGGAGTCGGCCCTCGAGGTCTTCGTCGCACAGGGCTACCACGCGGCTGCGATGGACGACATCGCCGATCGCGCCGGCGTCTCCAAGCCCGTGCTCTACCAGCACTTCCCCGGCAAGCTCGACCTCTACCTCGCGCTGCTCGACGCCTCCTGCGACGACATCATCGACAACTGCCGGATCGCGCTCGCCTCCACCACCGACAACAAGCTGCGCGTCCAGGCCGCGATGCAGGCGTTCTTCGACTACGTCGCCTCCGACTCGGGCGCCTTCCGACTGGTCTTCGAGTCCGACCTCACCAGCGAGCCGGCCGTCCGCGAGCACGTCGACCGTGTCACCACCGAGTGTGCGGCGATGATCACCGAGGTGATCCACGACGACACCGGACTGCCCGACGAGGCCTCGCGCCTGCTCGCGGTGTCCCTGGTGGGAATGGCCCAGGTCAGCGCTCGGTTCTGGCTCGGTGAGGCCGGCGTCAGCAGTGGGGCGATCCCCCTCACGGATGCCGCCGCGCTCGTGGCAGGCCTGGCCTGGCGCGGGATCCGGGGCTACCCGAAGACCGAGGAGCACTGACAGCACCACCCCCGAACCGCCGGCGCCGTATCGACGGCGTGCGAAGCGAGCGTGCCGGCAACCCGGCACGCCAACCCCCACCAACGAAGGAGTGACCATGGAGGTCAAGATCGGCGTCCAGCACGCCCCGCGCGAGCTGGTCGTGGAGACCGAGATCAGCCCCGAGGACTTCGAGGCGCAGCTCACCGAGGCCGTCACCTCGGACGGCATCCTCGCGTTCACCGACTCCAAGGGCCGCCGCATCGCGGTGCCCGGCAGCAAGATCGCCTACGTCGAGATCGGCACCGGCGCCCATGGCACGGTCGGTTTCCGCTGACAAGTCCCGCCGCGCCCCACGGGTGCCGGTGATTGAACGGTGACCCCGCGAGGCCCATGATGGGAGCACGTCGACCCGGTCGACCGGTTCGACACCATCGCGCCGTCGAGGCGCGACTCCTGGAAGGAATCCAAAGATGCTCGGAACCATCATTGTCACGCTGATCGTGGGAACGATCATTGGCTTCTTGGGCAAGGCCGTGGCTCCCGGTGACCGCGACAACATCCCGGTGTGGCTCACGATCGTGTGCGGCATCGTCGGCGCCTTCGTGGGCAGCTACATCTACTACGCCATCTTCGGCGTCGCCGAGAACAACCCCGGCGGCGACATGTACGACACCAGCAAGGGCATCGACTGGTGGCGTCACCTGTGGCAGATCATGGTGGCTGCCGTGCTGGTCGTGATTGCCTCCGGCGTCACGGGTCGCAGCAGGACCAGGGTCTGACGCTTTCATGAGGAAGGCCCCCGCACCTGATGGTGTGGGGGCCTTCCTCGTCTCCGCTCAGGCGTCGAGGCCGAGGTCGGCCATCCGCTGCGCGTGGTTCTCGGTCAGCCGGGTGAACATCCGCCCCAGCGCTGCGAGGTCCAGGCCCGGCCGGTCGACGCCGCCCGCCAGGAGAGCTGTCAGCGCGTCGCGCTCGGCCGCGATGCGTTGCGCCTGGGTCAGCGCCTCACCCATCAGCCGGCGCCCCCACAGCGCGAGGCGCCCGCCCAGCCGGTGGTCCTCGGCGATCCCCGCCCGCACCCGGTCGACCACGAAGGCGGACTTGCCGGCGTCGGCCAGCGCGGCCACGATCAGGTCACGGGTCTCGGGGTCGAGGTAGGCCGCGACCTCGCGGTAGAAGTCGGCGGCGAGGCCGTCGCCGACGTAGGCCTTGATCAGGCCCTCGTACCAGTCGGCAGGCTGGGTGTGAGCGTGGAAGTCGTCGAAGCCGACCTGGAACGACGCCATGGCGGCGTACGGGTCTCCACCGAGCTCGCGCAGCCGGGCGTGCAGGCGCTCCAGGTGGCCGAACTCGGCGGCCGCCATCGCACCGATCGCCATCTTGTCCTCGAGCGTGGGGGCGAGCTTGGCGTCCTCGGCGAGCCGCTCGAAGGCCGTGAGCTCGCCATAGGCGATCGCTCCGAGGAGGTCGATCACGGCCAGGGTGTAGGCGGCGTCCTGCGGGGGGACGACCGGCGATTCAGACATGGGTGAACCCTAGGCGATAGACTGCCCCCATCGAGGGCCGTGTTTTGAACATGCTCTGAACCGGCCCCGACGCATGTGCGCGGCTGGCTTTCTCTCTCCGAGTCCGCCGCACGACGAGGATTGAGAAAACAGAAAGCGACATAGACGTGACCACGTTCCGTGAACTCGGGGTGCTCCCCGAGATCTGCGACGCCTTGGAGCGCGCAGGCATCATCACCCCCTTCGCCATCCAGGAGATGACCCTCTCGGTCGCCCTGATGGGGACCGACCTGATCGGCCAGGCCCGCACGGGCACCGGCAAGACCCTCGCGTTCGGCATCCCGGTGCTCCAGCGCAGCGTCACCAAGGACGACCCGGCCTACGCCGACCTGCCGCAGGGCAAGCCGCAGGCGCTGATCGTCGCCCCGACCCGCGAGCTCGCGCTCCAGGTCTCCAGCGACCTCGCCATCGCCAGCAAGGACCTCGGGCTGCGCGTCCTGACCGTGTACGGCGGCGTGGGCTACGACACCCAGCTCGACACCCTCCAGTCCGGCGTCGACGTCGTCGTCGGCACACCCGGCCGGCTCATCGACCTGGCCAACCGCAAGGCCCTCGACCTCTCGCACGTCCACGCCCTCGTGCTGGACGAGGCCGACGAGATGCTCGACCTCGGGTTCCTGCCCGACGTGGAGCGTCTGTTGAGCCTCACCCCCGAGACGCGTCAGACGATGCTGTTCTCGGCCACCATGCCGGCCGCGATCGTGGCCCTGGCCCGCACGCACATGCGCCACCCGATGAACATCCGGGCCGAGTCGTCCTACGAGAACGCCACGGTCCCCGCGACCGCACAGTTCATCTACCTCGCGCACGACCTGGACAAGCCGGAGATCATCGGCCGCGTCCTGCAGGCCGACGACGCGGAGAAGATGATCGTCTTCACCCGCACCAAGCGTCAGTCGCAGCGCATCGCCGACGACCTGGCCGAGCGTGGCTTCGCGGCCGCGCCGCTGCACGGCGACATGGCACAGATCGCCCGGGAGAAGGCGCTCGCGAGGTTCCGTGAGGACAAGCTCAAGGTGCTCGTGTGCACCGACGTCGCGGCCCGCGGCATCGACGTGCGCGGCGTCTCCCACGTCGTCAACTACACCTGCCCCGAGGACGACAAGACCTACATCCACCGCATCGGTCGCACGGGTCGCGCCGGCGCCTCCGGTACCGCGATCACGCTGGTCGACTGGCCGGACATCGCGCGGTGGAAGATGATCAACAAGACGCTCGACCTGCCCTTCCCGGACCCGACGGAGACCTACTCCACCTCGGAGCACCTCTTCCACGACCAGGGCATCGCGCCGGACACCAAGGGCCGGATCAAGGACCCCGCCCCCCAGGAGCGGAAGAGTGAGAAGAAGGAGCGCTCGGACCGGGCTCCTCGCTCCCGTGATGGTGGCTCGCGTGACGG
>NZ_JANPEO010000427.1:0-5762 GCF_031422975.1 Nocardioides sp.
GGCTGATCGGTGGCGGGCTGTTCTGGATGCTGCGTCGCCGCGACGAGCGCCCCGACACCTCCGGATCGGGCGACTGACGTGGGTGCCGGTCACGGTCACCGGATGCACTTCCACGGCCACAGTCCGATCCATCGCGCGCCCGCGCATCTCAAGCTGGTGGCGCTGGTGTGTTTCATGCTCGTCGTGGTCGCGACGCCGCGCACCTGGTGGCCGGCGTTCGTGGTCGAGGCGCTCGCGCTCTTCGTGGTCATCGGCCTCTCCCGCGTGCCCCCGGGCTACCTCGCGCCGCGCATGGTGATCGAGGTTCCTTTCGCGGTGTTTGCCCTGCTGATGCCCTTCATCTCCGCCGGGCCACGGACCGAGATCCTCGGCATCGCGGTCTCCGAGCCCGGGCTGCACGCCGGCCTCACCCTGCTGGTCAAGGGCTCCATCGGCATCCTGGCCTCGCTCACGCTGGCCGCCACCACCGAGCCGCAGGACGTCCTCCGCGGCCTCGAACGCCTCCGGATGCCCGACCTGA
This sequence comes from Nocardioides sp., assembly GCF_031422975.1. Taxonomy (GTDB): domain Bacteria; phylum Actinomycetota; class Actinomycetes; order Propionibacteriales; family Nocardioidaceae; genus Nocardioides. Next base: position 521 of record NZ_JANPEO010000427.1, read on the forward strand.
TCGTCCAGATCATGGGGTTCATGATCCGCTACCTCGACGTTGTCACCGGGGAGCTGTCGCGGATGCTGGTCGCGATGCGCTCGCGCGGGTGCGACCCGCGATCGCCCCGGCACTGGCCGACGCTGGCGCGCGCCATGGGCGCCCTCTTCATCCGCTCCTACGAGCGCGGCGAGCGCGTGCACCTGGCGATGCTGTCGCGCGGCTACACGGGAACGTTGCCGAGATGAGCACCCCGGTCCTGGAGGTGCGGGGCCTCGCCTTCGCCTACCCCGACGGCCATCAGGCGCTCTTCGGCGTCGACCTGCACGTGCACCAGGGGGAGCGGGTCGCGCTGCTCGGGCCCAACGGCGCCGGCAAGACCACCCTGGTGCTGCACCTCAACGGCATCCTCAGCGCGGGTGCCGGCTCGGTGACCGTCAGCGGTCTCCCGGTCCGGAAGCCGAATCTCCAGGAGATCCGGCGCCGGGTCGGCATCGTGTTCCAGGACCCCGACGACCAGCTCTTCCTCGGCAGCGTGCGCCAGGACGTCGCGTTCGGTCCCGCCAACCTCGGCCTGAGGGGCGCCGCCCTCGACAGGCGCGTCATGCACGCGCTCGACCTGGTCGCGATGGCCGACTTCGCCGACCGACCACCCCACCACCTCTCCTTCGGCCAACGCCGGCGGGTGGCCATGGCCACGGTGCTGGCGATGGAGCCGGAGATCCTGGTGCTCGACGAGCCCAGCTCCAACCTCGACCCCGCCAGTCGCCGCGAGCTCGCCGACATCCTGCGCAGCCTCGATGTGACGGTGCTGATGGTGACGCACGACCTGCCCTATGCCCTCGAGCTCTGCCCCCGCTCGGTGGTGCTCAGCGACGGGGTGGTCGTGGCCGACGGACAGACCCTCGACGTGCTCACCGATGGGCCGCTGATGGCTGCCCACCGGCTGGAACTGCCGTGGGGATTCGATCCGCACACGGTTGGTAACCTTCCGACGTGACCAACGAACTGAGCGCGCTCGAGCGCGAGATCGAACAGACGCGTCAGCGGCTCGCCAGCACGATCGACCAGCTCACCTACCGCGCCAACCCCAAGACGATCGTGGGTCGCGAGGTGACGTCGGTGAAGTCGCACTTCGTCGACCTCGAGTCCGGTGCCCCGCGCACCGACAACATCCTCAAGGTGGCCGGCGGCGTGGTCGGCGTGATCGTGCTGTTCGCGATCATCCGCAAGATCACCCGCTGATCGCGGGTCCGAGCCAGTCGTGAGCAGCTCCGCGGGCGCCGCAGCCATCAAGATGCTGCATGACCGTCTCCTGGTCGAGCTCGACCGCGACGCGGGTGAGCGTCGTTCGTCAGGCGGCATCGTCATCCCCGCCACGGCTGCGATGGGAGCCCGTCGCCTGCAGTGGTCGCGAGTCATCGCCGTCGGCCCGCACGCGCGTGCCGTCGAGGTCGGTGACCGGGTGCTGTTCGACCCCGAGGACAAGTCCGAGGTCGAGGTGCAGGGCGACGTCTACCTCGTGATGCGCGAGCGTGACGTGCACGCGGTGGCGGCCGAGCGGCTCGAGGCGGGCTCCACCGGCCTCTACCTCTGACGAGGTTCGCGCAGAAATTGGGGGGATCTCGTCCCAGCCCTAGCCAGGCCGACCCCGACGGGGTGAGGATGGCGAGGTCGCGACGTTACCCCCATGAACGCCGCTACACCGGTGGGCGGCCTGCGCCGATGCCCCCGCTCGTGCGGGCCGTCCGCCCCCGAGTCCGCCTCGAACGCCCTAGGGTGGCGCGCGTGAAGCAGCGCGACGCGATCGTCATGGACGACACCGAGATCGACACCTTCTTGACCCAGCAGCGCAGCTCGACGGTGGCCACCCTCGGTCCGCGGGGCCAGATCCACCTCGTGGGCATGTGGTACGCGTGGTTCGACGGCCACGTCTGGTTCGAGACGAAGCTGAAGTCGCAGAAGGTGCGCAACCTGCGCCGCGACGACCGGCTGACGTTCCTGGTCGAGGCCGGTCACACCTACGACCGGTTGCGTGGTGTCTCGATGGAGGGGCGGGGACTCGTCATCGGCGACGACCCGGTCCTGCTGGAGCGCGTGTGTCTGCAGATCTTCGAGCGCTACAACGCGCCGTACACCCCGGAGCTCCGGCCGTTCCTCGAGCTGATGATGCACAACCGCGTGGTCGTGCGCCTCGACGTCGAGCGCACCCGGACGTGGGACCACCGCAAGCTCGGCCTTCCGGCCATCGAGCTGGGCGGCACCACGGCCGCGTCGACCCAGGAGTCGTGACGCTTCGTCGTGATGTACGCCAGCTGGGACTCGAACCCCGAACCCGCTGAAAACCGCCGCGCGATTTCGGCAGCGTTCCCGGAGGACGCCATATAGTGCCTGACCTGCATGGACGACGCGCCAGCAGCGTGAGAGAGATCGGCCGAAACGGCCAGTTTCCGCGTGATGGGCGTGGCGTAAAGCGTGGTTCTGCTCGCCGCTCGTCGTTTGTCGTCTTCATGGTCGCGGCGAGGACGGCCCGCAGGGCCGCCCGCAGGTGCGTCCGCGCCCGGCGAAGCCGGCGCTTTAACGGAGTATGGAAAGTTCTCACAAGTTGACCGATCGAACGATGTGCTCCTTCGGGCGATCTGGGCCGCGTGCCTGTGAGCTGATGGCGACACTGCGGTGCCCGGATCTGGTACCCCTCTGTGTCAAGGAGCGGTTGGAGTGAGGGTCTTCCGACCGGCTGGTCGTCGGCGTAGCGTCGGCTTCGCGGGTCCGGGAAGTGGCTGATCCGAAGTGTCGATGAGCGGGTGCGAGTCGGCCGCGCTGGATTGAAGTGTCGCCCCGCAGTGCCCTCCCGGACCCGCCTCTTCCGGCTGCTGGGTGAGCCCGGCGTCGGCGATGAGCTGGCGGTAGACGACGTCGGACAGGCGCCGCTTGAGACACCGCAGCGCTTCCATCGGTGTCTTGCCGGCGGCAAGCTTGCGCCGGTAGTAGGCACGGCCCTCGGTGTCGTGACGGATCTGCACGACCGCGGCGACGTGCAGGACGTGGTTCATCCGCCGGTTCTCGGCACGTGAGAGCCGGTGGCGGTTCTGCTCCCCGGAGGAGGCGTCCAGGGGTGCGGTCCCGGTCCAGGACGCGAACCGGTTACGGTCAGCAAATCGGGCCACATCGCCGACGTCGGCCAAGGTCCGGGCGGCACCTGCCGGGCCGACGCCGTAGAGGTCCATCAGTGCTGAGCCACGCTCGAGGACTGCGGCCTTGAGTTCAGCCTTGATCTTCTTCAGCTTGGCGTCGAGCGCGACGAGGTCGGCGATCTCCTCGGCGGCCATCCGCCGACGGGTCTTGCCGGCGATGTCGCGGGGTCGCACGGTTGCCAGCATGGCCTTGGCCTGGGTGGCGGACAGGTCGCGCTTGCGCTGGCCAGGCAGCAGCTCACTCAGCAGGCGCTGCAGCCGGTTGACGGTCTGGACCCGTTGGCGGGCCAGCTCGTCGCGACGATCGGTGAGCATCCGAAGCGCCTCGAGCTCGCCGTCGTCGGCCACGACCCGAAGGCCTTCGGTGCGGACCGCGACGACGGCGATCGAGTGCGCGTCCAGGGCGTCGGTCTTGCGGTTGTGGCCGGTGTCGAAGAGCCGTACCCGGGCGGCGAGCTTGGCCGGCACGTCGAGCACCTGCTCGCAGGCGGCGACGAGCCTTTGGGCCAGCGGACGGCCGGCGCCGTTGGCTCCCTCGACGGCCCAGATGCGGTCGGGCCACTGCTTCACGTACCGCCTCATGTCGGCGTAACCGGTGTTGTTGGTGTCGAACCGACCGGTGCCGAGGAGGTGCTCACAGTCGTCGACGACCTCGATCGTCACCGACATCTTGTGGGGATCGACCCCGATAATCACGCCCTTCTTCTTGCTGCTCATCTGCTCCACCTCGTCTGTGGCTAGGAACCAGTTGGACGACGAGGTGGGCATTGCTACTACGAGCTGGGCAGACCCCTGACTTGTCTACTGGACCCAGACATCACGGGCCTGCAGCCCTACGGTGTCGAGGGTGTCGGTTCGGGGTGGCTCGCAAGTCCCCTTGCCGCCTCCGGGCTGGCTCATCAAGAGCGTGCGTACCCGGCCGACACCCGCCGCGGTGTGGCTCAGCAGAGGCGTGATCGATCCAGAAGTCAGGTTGCCCGCCGCGGTCCTCCACCATTCCAGCGAGGAAAGGCATCTAGTGATCACGATTGGCATCGACCCGCACAAGAGCTCGCTGACCGCGGTAGCGGTCCGCCCCGACGGTCAAACCCATCCACCGATTCGACTCGTCGTGGACAAGAGCACCCCGTCCGCGATCCTTGCTTGGGCTGCCCAGTGGCCCGAGCGCCAGTGGGCAGTCGAAGGAGCTACCGGACTAGGACGCGGCATCGCTCAGCAGCTCGTCACCGCCGGTGAGCTCGTCCTCGATGTGCCGGCGAAACTAGCGGCGCGAGCACGCCTGTTGGGCTCGAGCAGCGCCCGCAAGACCGACGTCGCCGACGCTATTTCAGTCGCCACCGTCGCGCTGCACAACCGGCGCCTCAACCGCGTCCAGCTCGAGAACCACACCATCATCATGCGACTGCTTACCGAGCGCCGCGATGACCTGGTCGCCGAGCACACCCGGTGGATCAACCGACTTCACGTCCTACTCCGCGACCTGCACCCCGGTGGCGCCGAAGTCCGCCTCAGCTCTACTGACGCCTCGGCATTGCTGAACAAGATCCGTCCCGTGACCGCAGCCGACCACCAGCGCAAGCAGATCGCTCGTGACGTCGTGCGCGACCTCAAACGCCACGAAGCATCCATCAAGGAACTCGAGAAGCAGTTGCGGGCAGCAGTCACCGCAAGCGGCACCACGCTCACCGAAATCCAGGGCATCGGGTTCCTGACCGCCGCGAAGATCCTCGCGCTGACCGGCGACATTGAGCGCTTCCCCAACCAAGAGCACTACGCCAGCTACGCCGGCACCGCGCCCATTGACGTGTCCAGCGGCGACCAGGAGACCCACCGACTGTCGAGGCGAGGCAACCGCCAGCTCAACGCAGCCATCCACGTCGCCGCCATCACCCAAGCACGCGACCCCGGCCCGGGACGTGACCACTACCGACGAAAGATCGCCGAACACAAGACCGTCAAGGAAGCCCGCCGCAGCCTGAAACGACGCATCACCAACGCCGTCTACCGTCGTGTCCTGGCCGACCACGAACGGCTCCAACTTCAGGCCGCTTGACACACAGAGGCGCTCT
>NZ_JANPEO010000428.1:0-8949 GCF_031422975.1 Nocardioides sp.
CGTACGCAAGACCGGAGAGTTGACCCTGCTGGGGGGCGGGAAGCCGGTCGGGGAGATCCGCGCCTGCTTCTGACGCCAAACTCGTTCCGGGCGACGCTCAGGGGTGGACCTGTCGACGGCGGGTCTCAGCGGCGTGCGGACTTCTCCGCCTTGCCCTCGGCGCGCTCGCGCACCTTGGCATCGCGCGCCGCCCGCTTGGTGCTCCCGACCTCCTCGTGGCCGTAGCCGTAGCCGTAGCCGTAGCCGTAGGAGCTGCCGACCTTGCGGTGCGGCGCCATGTTCATGATCACGCCCAGCACCTTGGCGTCGACGGAGTCGAGGCGCTCGATCGCGTGGGTGAGCTGGTCGCGGGTCGTCGTTCCGTGGCGCGTGACCACGACGGCGCCGTCGGCCTGGGTGGCGAGCAGAGCGGCGTCCGTGACCGGCAGGAGCGGAGGCGCATCGAGGATCACCACGTCGAACTCGGACCGGAGATCGGCCAGCAGCCGTTGCATGGCGTGCGACTGCAACAGCTCGGAGGGGTTCGGCGGGATCGGACCGCAGGCCAGGACGCGCAGTCCGCTGTCGCCGTACGACTGCAAGGCTTCCTCCAGGCTGATCTTGCCGATCAGCACGCTGGTGGTGCCGACCGCGCCGTCCAGGCCCAGTCGCCCGGCGATCAGGGGACGCCGGAGGTCGCACTCGATCAGGGCGACCCGTTCGTTGGCCAGCGAGAGGGTGACGGCGAGGTTGACGGCCACCGTCGACTTGCCCTCCTCGGGCAGCGAGCTGGTGATGACGATGACCTTCTGGTCCTCGTCGACCTCGACGTACTGCATGTTGGTGCGCAACACCCGGAAGGCCTCGGCCCAGGGCGTCGCCTTCTGGAGGACCTCCATCGGTGCCAGCCTGGCGGAGTCGTCGCTGAAGATGTTGCCGAGGATGGGGGCGGCGGTCACGGCCGCGATGTCCTCGCTGGCGGTCACGGTGGTGTCGAGGAGCTCACGGGCAACCGCCAGGCCGAGTCCGAGGAGGAGCCCGAGGATCCCCGCGAGGGCGAGGTTGCGCAGGGGCTGCGGGGAGACCGGGTCGGTCGTCTCCTGGGCGTCGTCGACGATGGTGGCCTTGATCAGGGCGTTGCGCCCACCCTTCGGCGTCTCCAGGTCCTCGACCAGCTGGGTCAGCTCCTCGGCATAGGCCTGCGCGATGTCGCGCGCCATCGCCGCGTCCGGATCGCTCGCGCTGATCTCCAAGATCACGGTCTCCGGGACGACGGTGGCCTTCACCTGGTCCCGCAGCTCGTCGGGATCGGTGCTCTCGGTCAGGGCAGCGCTGACGCGCTCGGCGAGCTGGCGGCTGGTCACCAGGTCGGCGTACGACGTCACGCGTTGGCTCGCGAAGAGGTTGCCGGTGTAGGCCGAGCTCGAGTCGGACTCGCTCGTGGAGACGAACAGGCGCGTGGACGAGGAGTACTGCGGCGTCGACTGCCAGGTCAGGAGGGCGGCGCCGAGCAGCGCGGTCACGAGACAGACCACCACCACTCGCCAGCGGCTTCGGACGGTGCGCCAGTAATCCCTGAGTTCCACGGAGGTTCCTTGTCTGCGGTGTGGGCGGTCCCGGAGCCGCCGGAGAAACTCTAGGCGAAAGCCCGCGCTCAACGGATTCGACGCCGACCGCGGCCCTGTCCAGATCGCTGTTGCTAGCGTCGAATGGCCGGGCCCGGTTGGGATGTGAGGGCAATCACCGGCTGAGAGTTTGCATTTTGCTAACAGGTGTTAGCACAATGGATGCATGGCCAAGGGCAAGGACGGGAAGACCGTCGTCGAGTCACTCGGGGACTTCCTCAGGGAGCAGCGACTCGCGTCGCGGCTGTCCCTGCGGCAGCTCAGTGAGCAGGTCGGCGTCAGCAACCCCTACTTGAGCCAGATCGAGCGTGGTCTGCGCCGGCCCTCGGCAGAAGTCCTCCAGCAGATCGCCAAGGCGCTGCGCATCTCCGCCGAACAGCTCTATGTCCGGGCCGGGATCGTCAGCCCCGTTGCGCACGCCAGTGGTTCGGTCGAGCTCGCGATCCTCGCGGATGTCGGGCTGAGCGAGCGGCAGAAGCAGTCGCTGCTGGACGTCTATTCATCCTTCCTCGCGCTCAATGCGGGGCAGGACCCGAATCCACCACCTCACAAGGAGAAATGACATGGCGAAGACCAAGTTCGACATCAAGACCGAAGCCACCAAGCCCCTCTACGCCTACGTCGGCGTCACCGACCTCGCCGTCGAGGTCGTCCGCGACTTCGTGTCCGAGACCCAGACCCGCCTCGCGGGCGTCCAGAAGGACGTCACCGCTCGCGTCGCCGACGTGCAGAAGTCCGTCGCCAACCCGACGGCGCTGCGCAAGCAGGCCGTGACCGCCGTCAACGCCCGCGTGGACGCGCTCGCCACCGACGCCAAGGGTCGCCGCAAGGCGATCGAGGCCCGCGTGGTCGAGCTCCAGGCCGAGGCCAAGGCCTACCCGGCCAAGGTCCAGACCCTCGTCGACGACAACGTCGCCGCCCTGACCTCGCAGGCCACCGACACCTACAGCGATCTCGTCAAGCGCGGCGAGTCCCTGGTGAGCCGCATCCGCGGCCAGGAGTCGACCAAGGCGACGGTGAAGTCCGCCAAGACCACCGTGGCGAAGGCCAAGACCACGGCCACGCAGGCCAAGAAGGCCGTCGACGCCGAGGTCACCGCCACCAAGAAGACCAACGCTGCCGCCAAGACGGCCGCCAAGAAGGCCGCCGCCCAGAAGGCGCCGGTCCGCAAGGCCGCCGCCAAGAAGACGGCCACCGCTGAGAGCAGCGTCAAGGCCACCGTCACCGCCGCGGAGAAGACCGCCACCAACGCGGTCAAGGCCGTTGCTGACGCCGCCGAGAAGGTCGGCGACTGAAGAGAAGTCGACGAACAGCTGACGCTGTTCTGATCACGACCGTTGCCCCTGGCCTCACGCCGGGGGCAACGGTCATTTGCCTCGCCGGTCAGCGCCGGTCGGTGACCTCGGCCAACGCCGGCCGGGTGTCGGCGAGATAGACGAACGCCGCGATCGTGAAGGCCAGGTTGATCAGGTTGAGCGGGGCGAGCAGCAGGACCTGGGCGACCAGTCCCAGGCCGAGGCCGATGGTCCAGGCGGCCTTCGTGCCGCGGCTGGACGCTGGATAGGCCTCGGCGGGGTAGAGCACGGCGTTGATGAAGGCGAACCCCTTGATCACCAGCATCACGAGGAGCACCACGAGATTGGCGTAGCCCTCGAGCGCGAATACATTCACACCGTCACCCTACGTGCGCCTCGGGTCGCTAGGGTGTGCGCGTCATTCAGTGATCGGACGGGGATAGGGCATGTCGATGGACTCAGAAGAGCGGCCATGGGGGTCCTGGCACGTCATTGACGAGGGCGCCGGCTACAAGGTCAAGCGCATCCACGTCGCCGCCGGACAGCGGCTGTCCTACCAGACCCACGAGCACCGCTCCGAGCACTGGGTCGTCATTTCCGGTACGGCGACGTGCGTCGTCAACGGTGAGACGCTCGTGGCAGGGGCGGGTCACTCCGTCGACATCGCCCAGGGTGCGGCGCACCGGATCACCAATGCGCACGACGAGGAGCTCGTCATCATCGAGGTCCAGCGCGGTGACTACACCGGCGAGGACGACATCTGCCGCCTCGAGGACGACTACGGGCGCTCGGACGCCTCCGCCTGAGGTCTGGCGTCGGCAGTTCGCCGACGTCTGCAGCGCGCTGAGCGTGCCCCAAGCCGTGCTGCAGGTCCAACTGCCGACCCCGGGGTCACGCCGAGACCAGGCGTGAGCGCTGACGGACGACGTCGGCGAGGGTCGCGCGCACGTAGTCGGGCTGGTACATCACCTCCTGCCACGTGAACCGGACGACGACCAGCCCCCGACGGGCGCACTCGGTGTAGCGGCGCACGTCGCGACGGAAGGCGTCGAGCGAGCCGTGGAACTCGAACGACTCCGCCTCGATCACGATGCCCAGCCGCGCGTCGAAGAGGTCGACTCGGCCGACACCGTCGACCTCGGACTGGGGTACGGCGTGCAGTCCGACCACGGAGGCGCAGAGCCATCGCAGCACGGACTCGAACGGGTTCGCGGCACGGCCGTCGGCGAGCTGCACCACGCTGATCGCCCTCGCTCGCCCGGTGCGCGGTGAACGGCGGGCGGACGCCAACAACTGCTCGCGCGTCACCTGCCCCTCGCGAAGTGCCGAGTCGGCGACGCACAACGCCGCGGCCTCGTCGTAGGCGCGGGCGCAGGCGATCACCGTGGGGACCCGTCGCGTCACGTGGCCGGCAATCTCCGCCGGGGTGAGGTCCTGCCAGTGCAGCTCCAGGTCGCCGACCGGCGTGCGTGAGCCCCGCGCCAGCGTGATGCACGGCCGCGCGGGCGGGTCCTTCACCTTCCAGCCCCAGTGTTGGGCAGCGGTGAGGTGCGAGGCCACGCCACCGGCGGCGATCGCGACTCGGCGTACCTCCCGGATGTCCGCGAGGACGTAGAGGTTGCGGCGGATCCTGTTCAGGCGCCCCGACGTCAGGGCCTCGTCGAGCTGGTCTCGGGTGAGGCTCGTCTTGAGCTCGCTCCACGTCGCAACGCCCCCGCGCCTGCGCATCTCCTGCACCACCTCGCCCACAGGCCCAGCCTGCCCAGAAGCGAGCGTGCCCGCTGGGGCTATCCACAGGGGCTGGGGTCGGCAGTTCGAGGTCGTGTTCACGCCGCCGAGCGTGAGCATGAAAGCTGGCGCCGCGAACTGCCGACGCTGGATTGCGCGGTGGGGTCAGACGGCGAGGTAGCGGTCGAGGGCGACGAGCGCGTCCTCGGGCTCGAACCCGGTGGCGCGGATCTTCGCCAGCGACATCGCCGAGCGGAGCGGCCGGGGGGCGAACAGCTGGCCCTTGTCGAGCACGCTGGCGGCGTATGCCGCGGTCGTGGTCTCCGAGACGTCCGCGGCGTTGCGCCCGCAGCGCTCGAACACCGCTCGCGCGATCTGCGCCCACGACATCTCGGGGCCGCTGTTGGAGAGGTTGTAGGTGCCGAAGTCGGCACCGGAGTCGATCAGGTGGCGCGTCGCGCGGGACAGCTCGCCGGCGAAGGTCAGTCGCCCGACCTGGTCGGAGACCACCGATGGCGACACGCCCTTGGCGGCGAGGTCGGCCATGGTGCGGACGAAGTTCTTGCCGTCGCCGATCACCCACGAGGTGCGCACGAGGTAGTGCCGCGGCGCCAGCCCGACGGCGATGTCGCCGGCGGCCTTGGACTGGGCGTAGACGCCGAGCGGGGAGACGGGCTCGTCCTCGGTGTGCTCGTCGGCGGTGCCGTCGAAGACGTACTCCGAGGAGTAGTGGACCAGCGTGAAGCCGTGGGTGCGGGCCAGGCCGGCCAGCGTGGCGGGCGCGGCCGCGTTGGCCGCCCAGGACGCGCGTCGACCGTCGGGCGTCTCCGCGACGTCGACGGCGGTGTAGGCGGCGGCGTTGAGCACTGCGGCGTACTCGTGCCAGGGCCAGGCCGCCACTGCCGCGGCGTCCGTCAGGTCGAGCGCCGTCACCCCGTCCCCCGACACGAGGTCCACGAGGTCGGCGCCCGGGAAGTCGACCCGCAGGGCCCGGCCCAGCTGGCCGAGCGCGCCGATGATCAGCGTCTTCTTGGGCGCGATCGCGGTGGCCGGGTCGAGCGCCGGGTTAGCCTGGTCCTTGTCCGAGATGATCGCCTCGGTCAGCGGGATCGGCCACGCGATCGCGACCGTCGGGTCGTCGAGAGCCAGCGCCGGGTAGGTAATGCCGGGACGCCAGTGCTCGTTGACGAGATAGGTGTACGCCGTCGCGTCCTCGAGCACCTGATAGCTGTTGCCGACACCGCGCGGGACGAAGACGGCCACCGCGGTGTCCATCTCCAGGGTGAAGGTCGCGCCGAAGGACTCGCCCTCGCGCATGTCGACCCAGGCGCCGAAGATCCGGCCGGTCGCCAGCGAGACGAACTTGTCCCACGGCTCGGTGTGGATGCCGCGCGTCACGCCGCGCTCGGCGTTGAAGGAGACGTTGTTCTGCACCGGGCCGAAGTCGGGCAGCCCGACGCTGAGCATCTTCTCGCGCTGCCAGTTCTCCTTGAAGAACCCGCGCGCGTCGCCACGCCGGTCCAGCCGGACGACGACGAGGCCGGGGATGGGGGTGGTCTCGAGGGAGGGGAGAGACATCTACTGGCCCTTCTGGGCGTAGGTCGCCTCGACCGCTTCCTTCGCGGGGCGCCACCAGTCCTCGTGGGTCTGGTACCACTCGATCGTGTTGGCCAGCCCGGACTCGAAGTCCTGGAACTGCGGCGCCCAGCCGAGCTCCTGGCGCAGCTTGCCGGACTCGATGGCGTAGCGCATGTCGTGACCGGCGCGGTCGTTGACGTGGTCGAAGGCGTCGGCGGGCTGGCCCATCAGGGTCAGGATCAGCTGCACGACCTCGAGGTTGTTCTTCTCGCCGTCGGCGCCGATCAGGTAGGTCTCGCCGATCCGGCCATGGTTGAGGATCGTCCACACCGCCGCGGAGTGGTCCTCGGCGTGGATCCAGTCGCGGACGTTCTCGCCCGTGCCGTAGAGCTTGGGCCGGATGCCGTCGATGACGTTGGTGATCTGGCGCGGGATGAACTTCTCGATGTGCTGCCAGGGGCCGTAGTTGTTGGAGCAGTTCGACACCGTCGCCTGCACGCCGAACGAGCGGACCCAGGCGCGCACCAGGTGGTCGGAGCCGGCCTTGGAGGCGGAGTAGGGCGAGGAGGGGTTGTAGGGCGTGTCCTCGGTGAACCGCAACGGGTCGTCGAGCTCCAGGTCGCCGTACACCTCGTCGGTGGACACGTGGTGGAGACGCTTCTCGTGCTTGCGGACCGCCTCGAGGATCGTGAACGTGCCCAGGATGTTGGTCTTGATGAAGGGGGACGGGTCGTTGAGCGAGTTGTCGTTGTGCGACTCGGCTGCGTAGTGGACGACCGCGTCGTGCTCGGCGACCAGCCGGTCCACCACGTCGGGGTCGGCGATGTCACCGACGACGAGAGACACCCGCTCCTCCGGCAGCCCGTCCAGTGCTTCCTTGCTGGCTGCGTAGGTCATCTTGTCGAGCACCGTGACGCGGACGTCGGTCTCGCGCATGAGGTGGTGGACGAAGTTGGAGCCGATGAAGCCGGCGCCGCCGGTCACGAGAAGTCGATCCATGGCCGCGATCCTAGGGGGTGGCGTCGGGACCGCGGGCACCGAGTGCGAGGCGTGGGGAGTCGTCGAGCGCGTCGTCGGACCACGTCGCCGCCCGGTCGCCCGACGCGATCCAGCCCGCGGGCAGGGCGTCGATGCTGAAGCCCTTCGGGAACTGCACGGTGGTGCTCACAGCCTCGGGCCGCACCAAGCCCTGGGGGTCGAGGTCGAGGCGATAGGTCAGCTCGCCATCCTCGAGAACGGCCGCCGCGGGCACGTCGTACTCGAGACGCAGGACGTGGCGCGCCTGCGGGTCGAACTCGATCGTGTGCCGGACGAACGGCCGGCCGAAGTAGTCGCCCACCGTGAAGTCGACCGGCGCACCGTCCACCATCGCCGCGTCGACCTCGGCGCCGCGGGGCAGGAAGCTGCCGATCGAGAGCGTGGCGTAGCGCGTGAAGTAGCCCTGGCGATAGTCCGGCTCGGGACCGGCGTACGGCGCGCTGTCGTTGTGGACCTCGACCTCGAGCGCCACCCGGGCGCTCCCGTCGGGACGCAGGCGAACGTCGGAACGGAGCCGGCGCGACTGCCAGTAGTCGCTCTTGCTGGGGACGACGTTCTGGGTGAAGACGCCGAGGTAGTCGTGCTCGGTCTCCGAGAGGTCACCGCTCAGCGACAGGCCGGCCAGGGCGCCTTGGACGTCCTGATCGCGGAAGTAGGCGGCGAAGTGACGGCCCCGGGCGGACTCGGCCAGCGCCCGGACCTTGTCGGGCAGCTGGCCTGAGCCCATCAGGCGGTCCACGAAGAGGGACACCAGGGCGCGGTTGGTCTCCTTGCGCTGGGCGTCATCGGCGAACTCGTCGTAGCTGCCCACCAGGGTCTTGACCAGGTTGCTCCCGTCGACCTGGCCGTAGCCGGGGACGTCCATCGGGCCGGTGAGCTCCGCGAGGCGCGCGAGCGCGACGACGTCGACCGCGAGCAGGCCCGCCATGTTGCGACCGCGCATGCTCCGCCAGGCGTTCAGGGTCTCTTGGCCGGCCACCGGCCAGGACGGTGCGATGGTGGCGTTGAGCACCCGCATGCGGCCCGTGTGGAACGGGTTGCCCTTGACCTTGCGCCAGTAGCGCGGCTGGAACATGGCCGAGTTGGACTCGGTGTCGACCGCCTTCTCGAACGAGATGCGGCCGTCGAGCACGGTGACCGGGGTGAGGGTCAAGGGCGTGCCGCCCGAATAGCGCAGCTCGGCGGGGTTGAGGATCGCGACGAGATACTTCCGCTCGCCCTCGGCGCCGAGGATGTCGGGCAGCTGTCGTACGACGGGCATCGTCGCGGTCAGGCTGTCGTGGAGCGGAGTGATCTGCTCCAGCGCCTCGTCCCGTGCCGTGGCGAGTCGTCCCGACCCGGGACCCGACGCCTCGATGTCCTCCAGTGCGGAGCGTGCCTGCGTCAGCTCGTCCTGGGCCGCGCCCGCGTTGTCGACCAGCCGGCGGAGGGTGGCGATGTCCACCTGGCCGTCCGTGAAGAAGGTGGAGTCGGCGCCGGAGATCTCGGGATAGGTCTCGGCCCCGAGTTCGGCCACCGAGGTCACCGCTGCCAGCGCGTCGCCGAGGTGGCGGGCGTCGCGGATGCTCGACCCGACGACCGGAAGCCACTGGCCGAGGAGACCCACCGGTCCCTGCAGGCCGACCTGGACCGTGTCGACCTGGTCCCGAGCGTTGCCGACAGCTCGCGTGGCAGCCACCTCGTCGCCCTCCTGGATCGCCACCTTG
>NZ_JANPEO010000429.1:0-5749 GCF_031422975.1 Nocardioides sp.
GCGGCCGCGGCCGAGCTGCAGTTCGAGGTGGCCGCCCGGATCCGCGACGAGGTCAACGAGCTGAAGAAGGAACTGCGCCAGATGATGGAGGCGACGAAGTGAGGAGGAACGCCGGCCGAGGAACGAGGTCGAGCGATTCCGACGAGCGAGGAGCTGCGCGAGCGCAGCGAGCGCCGGCGACGAAGTGAGGAGGAACGCCGGCCGACCCGATCCCGGGGACCAGCGCGCATAACCCGCGTCAGTCCTGACTCGTTGTAGCCCCGTCGCTGAGACGGCGTCACTGGAACACCGATGTCTCGTTGTCCAAAACGAGAACGTGTTCTACTGTTCGTCGGTCCGGTCAGGGAGGGGTGAGCGCATGGGGTTCTCTGCGGTCTCCGTGGTCCGTGGACCCGGCGAACTCGCGGCCATGGTGCTCGACGTCACCAAGCTGACCTTCACCACGCGTTTCCAGTTCCGCGAGTTCATCGAGCAGGCCTGGTTCATCACCAGCGTCACGCTGATGCCGACGATCCTGGTCTCGATCCCGTTCGGTGCGGTGATCTCGCTGCAGGTCGGCAACCTGACCGGCCAGCTCGGTGCCCAGTCGTTCGCCGGCGCCACCGCGGTGCTCGCCACGGTGCGCGAGGCCGCGCCGATCGCCGCGGCGCTGATCATCGCCGGTGCGGCGGGTTCGGCCATCTGCTCCGACCTGGGCGCTCGCAAGATCCGCGAGGAGATCGACGCCATGGAGGTCCTCGGTGTCGATCCGCTCGCGCGCCTCGTCGTACCCCGCGCCCTCGCCACCGTCTTCGTCAGCCTGATGATCATCGGCATCGTGATCTCCGCCGGGATCGGCGGCGGCTACTTCTTCACCGTCATCGTCCAGGGCGGCTCGGCCGGCGCCTTCCTCTCGAGCTTCACCGCGCTCGCCTCGATCACCGACCTCTACGTCGCGATGGTCAAGGCCGCGCTCTTCGGCTTCCTCGCCGCGATCGTCGGCGCCTACAAGGGACTGAACGCCGGCGGCGGCCCCAGCGGTGTCGGCCGCGCGGTCAACGAGAGCGTGATCCTGGCGTTCATGCTGCTGTTCTTCCTCAACGCGATCATCACGGCGCTCTACTTCCAGCTCATTCCACAGCCGGGACTGTGACCCGGGTGAGCGCAGTGGGTCAGGTAGGGACGGCGGTCGTCAGGAGCGGACGCAACCGCCTCGAGGAGTACGGCGACCAGCTGCTCTTCTACGCCAAGGCGCTGGCGTGGACCCCCCGCGCCCTGCGCTGCTATCGGCGCGAGATCTACAACACCCTGGCCGAGGTCGCGTTCGGCGCCGGCGGCCTGACCCTGATCGCCGGCACGGCCGGGGTGATCGCGTTCCTCGCGTTCTTCGCCGGCACCGAGGTCGGCATCCAGGGCTATGCCTCGCTGAGCCAGATCGGCGTCGCCAAGTTCACGGCCTTCATCTCGGCCTACTTCAACACCCGCGAGGTGGCGCCCCTCGTCTCCTCCATCGCACTCGCGGCCACGGTGGGCTGCGGCTACACCGCACGACTGGGCGCCATGCGCATCTCGGAGGAGATCGACGCGCTCGAGGTGATGGGCATCCCGAGCCTGCCGTTCCTGGTGACGACCCGGATGATCGCCGCGTTCATCGCGGTGATCCCGCTCTACATCATCGCGCTGCTGGCGTCCTACCTGTCGCCGCGGCTGATCACCACGCTGATCTACAAGCAGTCGGCGGGTACCTACGACCACTACTTCATCCAGTTCCTGCCACCCATCGACATGCTCTGGTCGTTCCTCAAGCTGATCATCCTGGCGGTGATGATCATCCTGATCCACTGCTACTACGGCTACACCGCGAGCGGCGGCCCGGCCGGCGTCGGCCAGGCCGTCGGCAAGGCCATCCGGACCTCGATCGTCACCGTCGTGGTCGCCGACTTCTTCCTGAGCTTCGCCATCTGGGGCTCGACCACCACAGTGCGGATCACGGGGTAACGGCCGTGCTCGCCAACATTCGCCACGACTCCAGGGCGGAGCATGTCCGGCTGCTCGTGGCCGGTGTCGCCTACGTGACCGCGATGGCCATGCTGATCGCCTTGTCGATCGCGATCTACCAGAAGAAGTTCACCGACGTCACCATGATCACCGTCCAGGCGGACCGTGCCGGGCTCCAGCTCGCCAAGTTCGGCGACGTCCGCATGCACGGCGCGCTCGTCGGCGACGTACGCACCATCGAGCAGGACGGCGAGCAGGCCGTCATCACGCTGGCGCTGCGACCCGAGGCGGCCAGGACGATCCCGGACGACGTGGCCGTCGAGATCTTGCCGACCACGCTGTTCGGGCAGAAGTACGTCTCCCTCATCCCGCCGGCGACCGACGCGTCGACCACGATGCTCACCGACAACACCGTCATCCCTGCCAGCAGGGTGCGCACCAACGTCGAGATCCAGACGATCCTGGCCGATCTGTTCCCGCTCCTGCGCGCGGTCAGGCCGGCCGACCTCAACGCCACGCTCTATGCCCTCTCGCACGCGCTCACGGGCAAGGGCGACGACCTCGGGCAGACGCTCGAGGAGCTGGACGCCTACCTCATCGAGATCAACGACCACCTCCCACAGCTGCGCACCGACATGCGGCTGCTCGCCGAGGTCGCCGAGACCTACGAGCTGGCCGCGCCCGACCTGCTGCGCCTGCTGCGCCACGCGACCGTGTCGGCCCGCACGCTCGTGCAGAAGAAGGCGGAGTTCGCTCAGACCCTGCGCGCCGTCACCGGCCTGTCGGTGAGTGCCCGCAACACGCTCTCCGCCAACGAGCGGGCCCTGGTGGAGCAGGGGAGGTACGCCGTCCCGCTGCTGTCGCTCCTGGACACCTACTCGCCAGAGCTGCCCTGCGTGCTCGACGGGATCGTGCGCCAGAAGGCGAACACCCGCAACGTCTTCCAGGACGACATCATCCACCAGACGCTCGAGCTCGGCGCGCCGCAGCGCAA
Organism: Nocardioides sp.; assembly: GCF_031422975.1. Classification (GTDB taxonomy): domain Bacteria; phylum Actinomycetota; class Actinomycetes; order Propionibacteriales; family Nocardioidaceae; genus Nocardioides. The sequence goes on from NZ_JANPEO010000429.1 coordinate 2,972, forward strand.
GGCCTACACGGCAGCCGATGCGCCCGTCTACGGGGAGGTCGGCCACGGTCCGTGGTGCCTGGGGCTGCCGGCCAACTACCAGATGCCGGCCGACTTCCTACCCCTGAAGGACGGCACGACCGACGACGAGCCGGGGGGTGGACTGGAGTGAACAGCCGCAACGCCACCACCCTCGCTGCCGGCATCAAGCTGGGCATCTTCACCCTGGTCTCGATCGTCTTCACCACCACGCTCGCGGTGATCATGGGCGGCATCGGGCTGGGGGAGCACACCGAGTACGGCGGCATCTTCTCCAGCGCGAGCGAGCTGAAGAAGGGCGACGACGTGCGGGTCGCCGGGGTCTCGGTCGGCGAGGTGACCGACGTGGAGATCTACCAGGCCAACCAGGCGAAGGTCTCGTTCACGGTGAAGAGCGACGTCTCGATGACCACCGGCACACGGGCCAGCATTCGCTTCCTGAACCTCGTCGGCGACCGCTACCTGGCCCTCGAGCAGGGCCGCCCCGACGCGAAGCGCCTGACAGAGGGGGCCACGCTGCCGGTCAGCCAGACCCGCCCCGCGCTCAACCTGACCGCGCTCTTCAACGGGTTCCAGCCGCTGTTCGCGGCGCTCGATCCCGAGGACGTCAACCAGCTCTCGATGAACCTCATCCAGGTGCTGCAGGGGGAGGGCGGGACGATCACCGGCCTGCTCCAGCAGACCGGCGAGCTCACCAACTCGTTGGCCGACCGAGATCAGCTGATCGGTGAGGTCGTCGTCAATCTCACCACGCTGATGCAGACCGTCGACGGGCACCACCGGCAGCTCGGCGAGCTGATCACCAACCTCAAGCAGTGGACCGGCAACGTGGCCCGCGACCGCTTCACCATCGGGAGGTCGCTGGCGAACGTCTCCGCGCTCTCGGTGACGCTCTCCGACCTGCTGACGCAGAGCAGGCCGCTTCTCAAGCAGGACGTCGCCCAGCTGCGGCGGCTGTTCACGGTGCTGGCCCGACCGGAGAACAAGGCGCTGCTCGACGAGACCCTGGAGACGCTGCCGACGATGCTGTCGCGGCAGACCCGGATCGGGGTCTACGGGTCCTGGTACAACTACTACCTCTGCCAGTTCACCGGCGGGATCGTGCTCCCCAGCGAGCTGGCCGAGACGCTTCCGCCCGACGTGGTCAAGCAGATCGCGCAGTTCACGATGCACTCGACCGTGGACAGGTGTCAGCGCTGATGGCCCGCCACTCCGATTCCAGGATCCTGCGCCTGGGCGCCATCACCCTGGTGGTGCTGCTGATCGTGATGGCCGCGTCCTTCAACCTGCAGAAGTTCCCCGGCTTCCGCGGCACCACCTACCACGCCGAGTTCATCGACGCGAGCGGCCTGCACGTCGGCAGTGAGGTCCAGGTCGCCGGCATCCGGGTCGGACGAGTGCAGGACATCCGCATCTCGCAGGACAAGGTGGTCGTCGACTTCGAGGTCAAGGACGCCACCCTGGGCGAGGAGTCCAAGGCCGAGGTGCAGGTGCAGAACCTGCTCGGCGAGAAGTTCCTGCACCTGACCACGATCGGCGACGACCGCCTCGAGGCCGGCGGGACGATCCCGGTCGATCGCACCGACGTGACCTTCGACATCGTCGGCACCCTCGGCCAGCTCACCACCCAGACCGAGGACACCCGGAAGAAGTCGCTCTCCGAGGCCCTCGACACGCTTGCCGTGGTGATCGACCAGGCCGCGCCCGAGGTGAAGAGCAGCTTCACCGGCATCTCCCGTCTCTCGCGGACCATCGCGTCGCGCGACGAGGAGATCGGCGACCTGCTGGCGAGCTCGGCGCGGGTCACGAGCCTCCTCGACGAGCGCAAGGGCGACCTGGTGAAGCTGATGGAGAACGCCGACCTCGTCTTCGCGGAGCTCCGCAAGCGCAAGCAGGCGATCCACGACCTGTTGATCAACGTGCGTGAGCTCGCCGACGACCTCGGCGGACTGGTCGAGGACAACCGCGAGCAGCTCAAGCCGACCCTCGACCGGCTCGACGAGGTGCTCACGTTCCTCCAGGCCCGCGAGGACAAGCTGCAGACCCTGCTCCACAACTACGGCCCCTACGTGAACATCCTCGGCAACATCGTCGGCACCGGTCCCTGGTTCGACGCCTACCTCCCCAACGTCACCGGTGTCTTCTCCGGTGAGTTCGTCCCGGGACCGAGGTGACTGACATGTTCGAGCGCGTCACCCCCAAGGCCCTCGGGATCGGGCTGGCCCTGATCCTGGTCGTCGCGGCCGTCGTCTCCTTCCTGCCCAGCACCGACACCAGGACCGCGTCGCTGCACTTCTCCCGCACGGTCGCGATCTACCCCGGCTCCGAGCTGCGGGTCATGGGCGTCAAGATCGGCCAGGTCGACGCCGTGGTCCCCGAGGGCAACTCGGTGCGGCTCGACGTCACCTACGACTCCCGATACACCCTGCCCGCACAGGCCGAGGCCGCGATCGTCACCCCCACCCTCGTCGCCGACCGCTTCGTCCAGGTCTTCCCGGTGTACGCCGAGGGGGAGCCGGCGCTCGAGGACGGCGCCGACGTCCCGATCGAGCGGACCAACACCCCGATCGAGCTGGACCGGATGTACAAGGCGCTCGACGACGTCTCGCTGGCCCTCGGCCCGGAGCCCGGAGAGCAGTCCGGGCCGCTCAACAACGTCCTCACGGCCGGGGCCAAGGCACTCGAGGGCAACGGCGAGCTCGGCGGCGAGGCGATCCGCAACCTGTCCGCCGCCGTCGAGACCTTCAGCGACAATCGCGG